>JAFQUG010000317.1 GCA_017408625.1 Clostridia bacterium
CCCTTGCCGTACAGAATATCAAATTCCGCCACACGGAAAGGAGGCGCGACCTTATTCTTGACGATCTTGCACTTGACGCGGTTACCGTAGATCTCGCCGCCGTTCTTGAGCTGATCGGTCTTTCTGATGTCAATACGCACAGACGCGTAGAACTTGAGCGCGCGGCCGCCTGTGGTGGTTTCGGGGTTGCCGTACATAACGCCCACCTTCTCACGCAGCTGGTTGATAAAGATGACTACGCAATTGGACTTATTGATGACGGCGGACAGCTTACGCATTGCCTGGGACATCAGTCTTGCCTGCATGCCCATCTGCGCCTGGCCCATATCACCCTCCAATTCCTGCTTGGGAACCAGAGCTGCTACCGAGTCGATGACCACGCAATCGATCGCGCCCGAGCGCACCAGTGCCTCGGTGATCTCGAGTGCATCCTCACCGCAATCGGGCTGAGAGACCAGCAGATTGTTGATATCCACGCCCAGTGCCTTCGCATACACGGGGTCCAGCGCGTGCTCCGCGTCAATAAACGCAGCCTCGCCGCCCGCCTTCTGCACCTCTGCGACGATGTGCAGCGCCACGGTGGTCTTACCCGAGGACTCGGGCCCAAAGATCTCGATGATTCTGCCCTTGGGCACGCCGCCGATGCCCAGCGCCATATCCAGCGAAATAGATCCGGTGGAAACCGCCTGCACCTCCATGTGGGCGTTCTCGCCCAGACGCATGACTGCGCCCGCGCCAAACTCACGCTCGATCTGCGCCATAGCGGTATTGAGCGCTCTCTGCTTTTCTGCCTTTTTATCTACAACGACTTCCGTAACTGCTGCTTTCTTTGCCATAATAATATTCCTTCCCTTCCGCCCGCGAATGCGCAGGCCCTCATTCTGTTATGGCAATATTATACACCCACGCAGACCGTTTGTCAATAGGTTTTGTAAATGTTTTGTTCCGAAATCGGAATTTTAATTTTAATCGCCATTTGATGCATGTTTCTTTAAGTTCCGATTTTGGATGATTCAGTCAACCAACAAGACGGGTCAGACAAGATTGACAAGTCCCCTTTTCTCATGTTATAATATAGTAATTGAGTTGGGAGGTGGAGATATGAAAATAGCTGTGATAGGCTTTAGCGGTGCCGGAAAATCCACACTGGCCGCAGCTCTCGGGAAGCATTATGACATTCCCGTATTACACATGGATGCAATTCATTTTTTACCGAATTGGGTGGAACGCGATGACGCCGACATGCTCCGTGACGTGCAGCAGTTTCTTTCCGAGCATGATTCGTGGGTCATCGATGGCAATTACTCACGCATCTTATTTGATGCACGAATAGAGCAAGCAGATCGCATCGTCATCCTGCAATTCAATCGTCTTGTATGTTTTTGGCGTGCATTTTGGCGTTCGAAAAAATACAAGAACCAAACCCGCCCGGATATGGCTCCCGGCTGCATGGAAAAATTCGATAAAGAATTTGCACGCTGGATATTGTTTGAGCAAAAGCGAAAGGTCAAGCGCTACAAGCTGTTGCAAGAGCAGTACGGTAATAAGATCACCATGATCCGCAACCAACGGCAGCTGGATAAATTCATGAAAAATCCGGGATAATTCAACACATTCTCTCAAGCCCTTGCGACATAGCCGCGCAGCGGCTATGTCATCCTCGAGCATGCATCCTCTGCCAAGATCCTTCGCTTCGCTCAAGGATGACAGGCAGAGGATGCGCTGCGAAGGATCTTGCAAGGGCGCAGATCGTTTTCACACCACGACATGTGCGGTCGCCCGCACGGACACATACTGACCAAACAGCCGCGGCTCGTGCCGCGGCTGTTCAAAAATTATTCGGTTTCGGTTTCGGTTTTGCGCACCTTTTCGGGAAACAATCTTTCCACGTCCTCGGGCTTGATACGAAGCAGCGAGATCACCATAAACACGGTCACAGCCACGCCAAGCACGGCGGTGATGATGACTGTCACGATATCCCAACGCTTGCCGCCGCCCACGTACAGGATGGTGCCACCCAGGTCGTACACGAAATGCAGCAGCACGCAATACCAGATGTTGGCGGTTTTGAGCAGCACGATAGCGCACATGCCGCCGATCAAGAAGGAGTATCCCACCTGCAGCACGGTCGCGCCCGGATTGGCACCGATAAAGAGATTGACTAAGTGCACAAGCCCGAACACGGCACTGCTGACGGCTGTGGTCCAGAAGATCTGCTTGGTGCTTTTTCTTCTGCCATCCAGGATCATGAGATAAAACAGTCCGCGGAAGGCAAATTCCTCAAACATGCCGATGGCGAAGCAATACGCCACCACCAACAGCACGCCACCGATCGGATCGGTCACGTACGCGTTGCCCGTGGCAAGACCGATCAAGGGAAAATTATTGATGGCCACCGCCAGCGAGGGCAGCAGAAACAACAACGATTTGCCGATCGGCCGCCTGAGTGGGTTGAGCACGCGATAGTCCATATACAAGGTCATGCAAACGAATACGATGGCTCCCACGCCGTCCATAACCAGCGTGTCCAGGATGGGCGCGCGGTACATGTCGTTTGTAATCAGGGACCTCATCAGCTCACTGCCCGCCACTGCCTCGGACAAGAACAGCCTGTACGCGCCCACGATCGCCACGCAGACGATCAGCACGACCATGCAGACCTTACGACTGATCCCGGGCTTGTTCATGCGATTCCTCCGAAGGCTGCGTTTGAGCAATCTGCTCTGCAGATACCTGCTCTGCAGATACCTGCTCTGCAGCCCTACATTTGGCGGTATAATTTCTGACGTATTTTTCAAGGAAAATGACGCCTACTCCCACCGCGATCAGAAGCAATGCAGTCTGCTGCGAGGGAGACAAGAACGGAATAATGCCCTCTCCGCGTTCATCCGCGCGCAGATACTCGGCAAAAAATCTCCAAACACCGTACGCAATGGTATAAACGGGCAGGTTGTAGGGTTTGTTTTTGATCAGTCGATACAACAGCACCGCAGCCAGCGCAAACAGGAAAATTGCTTCCAGCAGCTGCACGGGCACTGCGTAGAATTCCTTGACCGAGCCGTCTTCATACAGCTTCAGGAAGGTGAAGGTATACCATTGCGGTGCAGTACAGACCTTGCCGTGGCAGCAGCCCGCCATCAGGCAACCGATGCGGCCTATGCCGTGCGCCAAGGGAATGACCGCACCCGCGATATTGGCGATGGGGAAAAAGTGATGGATATTCTCCTTGTTTTTGAAGAGCAGCGCACCGATGCCAAAGTAAATGGCGATAAAGATGATCACGCCACCCACAAGGCCGCCGTAAAAGGTAGCGCCCGTACCCCAAAAATCAAGGAACTTGGCCTCGGGATTCTCGCCCAGAGCCGCCTTCCAGTTATAAAAGGTTTGCACCAGGGCGGCGGCGTAATATCCGCAGCCGATGGCAGCAATTCCGGTCAGAAGTGCGAAATTCTGAATTTTCGCTTTGAATTTTTGTCTGTCCGCAAACACGCGGTACAGAATAAGACAGGTAAGAATTCCGATCATCAGGCAAATATCGTACATGCCAAGACGGAATTGCTTTCCAAGATCAATGATAATATACGGATACATAGATACCTCCGTGGATCAATCAGCCTTGCCGTTCATGCGCAGCTCGTCCAGATCCGACTTTGTCACCAGGACCTTACGCGGCTTGTTGCCGTCCTGTGCAGAAATGAATCCAAGCTCCTCCATGCGGTCAAGCAGTCCTGCTGCTCTGCCGTAGCCGACCTTGAGATAACGCTGCAGCATGGACGTGGAGGCCTTGCCCTCGGTGACGACCACCTCAACGGCTTCCCACAGCTTTTCGTCCTCGCCGTCGCCGCCGCCAAGATCACCGTCAGAGCCGCCCGAGCTCTTCTTGCCGCCGTTTCCGCACTTGGCTGCCTCTTCCTCGATCTGTCTTGTAAAGCTATCGTTATACTTGGCCGAACCGTTCTGCGTCTTGACAAAGTTGACCACGCGCTCAACCTCTCCATCCGCAACGAATGCGCCCTGTACACGCTGGGGCTTTGCCGCACCGACGGGTGCATACAGCATATCGCCGCGACCGATCAGCTTCTCTGCACCGCCCACGTCAATGATGGTACGAGAGTCGACCTGAGAGGATACGGTAAATGCGATACGGGAAGGAATGTTGGCCTTGATCAGACCCGTGACAACGTCAACCGACGGACGCTGCGTACCGATGATGATATGGATGCCCGCTGCTCTTGCCTTCTGTGCAAGACGGCAGATGCAGGTTTCCACGTCGTCGGGCGCGGTCATCATCAAGTCTGCAAGCTCGTCGATGATGATGACGATTCTGGGCAGGTATTCCTTTTCGGGATCGTCCTTGGTAATTTCATTATAGCCCGTGATGTTACGCACACCGACCTCCTCGATCAGCGAGAAGCGGCGCTCCATC
>JAFQUG010000318.1 GCA_017408625.1 Clostridia bacterium
CCCATGCTGCCGACAGGCCCCGATATGGACATGGTTGAGGACCTGGTTGCAAACGACGCATCCATCAAGGGCATCTGGTGCAATCCTAAGTACTCCAATCCCGACGGCTATATCTATTCCGACGAAACGGTTGAGCGTCTTGCAAGCATGAAGACCGCAGCCCCCGACTTCCGTATCTTCTGGGATAACGCATACGTCGTCCATGCGCTGTACGGACAGGAGGACCACTTGGCCGACATTTTCGCGCTCTGCCGCAAGTACGGCAACGTGGACAGAATCTTCTATTTTGCCTCCACCTCCAAGATTACCTATCCCGGTGCAGGCGTTGCCGTGATGGCTATGTCTGATGCGAACTTAGACCACGCCAAGAAGGAAATGACCGTTCAGACCATCAGCTATAACAAGCTCAACCAGCTGCGTCACGTCAAGTACTTCGGCACAGCCGAGAACGTCAAGGTCATCATGCAAAAGCAGGCAGCCATTCTGCGTCCTCGCTTTGAGATCGTCAAAGAGACGCTGGAGCGCGATCTCGGCGACAAGGGAATTGCCCGCTGGACAGACCCCAAGGGCGGCTATTTCGTCAGTTTGTACGTTATGCCCGGCACAGCAAAGAGAGCAGGAGAGCTTGCAAAAGAGGCAGGCGTTGTGCTGACCAAGGTAGGAGCTACCTATCCTTACGGCAAAGATCCCGCCGACTCCAACATCCGTATTGCCCCCACCTATCCATCCATTCCCGATCTGACCGACGCCATGAACGTGCTGACCGTCTGCGTCAGACTTGCAGCACTTGAAAAGCTGCTGGCAGAATAATATCGAATAGAGAATCCTCGCTGTGCGGGGATTCTTATTTTTTATTGACATTGCAAAATATTTCCTGTATAATAAAATCAAAGTGAGGTGATGGGCATGGGAAAGAAGGTCACGCAGGCGGCAAGTAATCCGTTTGCGTTCAGCGATACAAATAAACGCTATTATACCTACGACTATTTTCTCAAAAATACCTTTGGCGGCAAGGTGGCCAAGCTGCCCATCGACGCGGGCTTTACCTGTCCGAATATCGACGGCAGATGCGCGCACGGCGGCTGTATTTATTGCTCGGACAAGGGAAGTGGGGATTTCGCGCCGCCGCCCGACGTGCCTATCCTTGAGCAAATGGAACGCTCCCACGCGCTGATCAGCGGAAAATGGAGGACCGACAAGGTCATCCCGTATTTCCAGGCGCATACAAACACCTACGCGCCGCTTGAAATCTTGCGCGAGAAATACGAGCAGGCACTCGCATACCCGGGTGTGGTGGGGCTGAATATCGCAACGCGTGCCGATTGCCTTGAGAGTGACGTTGTCGCTTATCTTGCGGAGCTTGCTGGCCGCACCTATCTGACGGTCGAGCTGGGTCTGCAAAGCTCGGACAATCAAACCGCTACGCTGATCAACCGCGGGCACGACTATGCAGCCTTTGTCAAGGGCTATCGTGCGCTGCGTGCAGCAAGCCCCGATATTCACATCTGCATCCATCTGATCCTCGGTCTGCCGGGCGAAGACGAGCAGACCATGCTGCAGAGCGTGCGCGACGTGGCGGAATTGCATCCAGATCAGGTCAAGCTGCACCTTTTGCACGTGATCAAAAATACCGTCATGGCTGATATATATCTGAACGGTGACTACGAGCCAATGACGCAATCGGCATATACCGAAATCGTGGCCAAGGCCCTGACGCTGCTGCCGCCCGATACCGTGATCGCGCGTTTGACGGGAGACGGCGCGCCGGATTCGTTGCTTGCGCCCGACTGGAGCAGACGCAAAACGGCCGTGGTCAATGACGTAGACAAAATTCTGTATCAAAACAACCTGTACCAAGGAAAATACTATCAATCGGAGGTAGAGCATGTTTCAGAAAGCTAAATGGATCTGGAAGGCAGGGGAGCTCCTGTCGGATGAATTTGCGGATTTTATTGCGGAATTCGATGCAAGCGGGCAAGCACCCTATACGCTGACCATCGCTGCGGATTCCAATTATACCGTGTACCTTAACGGCGAGCTTGCCGCCTTTGGCCAATATGCCGATTATCCGACCTACAAGGTCTGTGACCGCGTGGACGTCACCAGATTCGTCAAGGCGGGCAAGAACAGATTGGTCATCGTAGTGTGGTACTACGGCGACGACACGCAGACCTACATTCACGGTGATCCTGGTGTGATCTTCGAGATCCGTGAGCAGGATACTCCCATCTGTTACTCGGACCAAAGCACGCTTTCGCGTTTGTCGCGCGACTACATTTCGCACATCAGACAGCTGATCTCGGGGCAGCTGGGCTATACCTATCACTACGACGCTACCTCGTACGACGGCTTTATCGAACGGGATGTGACCGATGGCTTTGCGCCGAGTGTGCTCATGCCCATGATCTCCACCGATTTTACGCTGCGACCCGTCAAAATGCTGGAGCTTGCTCCGAGAACACAAGCGCAGATGTGTATGCAAGGCCTTTTTGATTACGTGGAAAAGCAGCATACAAGCCCCGATAAGATGATGCAACACGCAGCGCTGCGCCACCGTTATCCCGAGCAGATCTCGGATATGCGCGGCTTTTTCGGCTTTGATAAGCCGGTGCATTTCAAGACAGAGGACGTGGCGCAGGGCATCTTCTTTATTGTGGATCTCGGACAGGAATGGGCGGGCTTTTTGGACTTCGACATTGAAGTACCGCACGACTGTCAGATCGAGATCGGCTACGGAGAGCATCTGGCCGACGGCAGATGCCGCACGTCTGTGCGCGGATTCTCAGCCGATTACAGAGCCAAAAAGGGAAGAAACCAATACCTGCATACCTTCCGACGCTTTGGCTGCCGATACGTGCAGTTCTTTGTCAACGCCACCGAATTTACCGTGTATTACGCAGGTCTGAGACCTACGCTGTATCCCGTGACCGCCAAGAAATTCGAAAAGGGAAATCTATTGCAGAATACCATCTACGAGGTCTGTACCAATACACTGCTGCAATGCATGCACGAGCACTATGAGGACTGCCCCTGGAGAGAGCAGGCACTCTATTGCATGGACTCGCGCAATCAGATGCTTTGCGGCTATTATGCCTTTGGCGAAAAGGAATTTCCGCGCGCCAATCTGAAATTGATCTCCAAGGGCTTGCGCCCGGACGGCATTCTGACGCTTTGCTATCCCGCAGGCAAGGATTTTCCCATTCCGTCCTTCTCAACCGTGTATTTTATCCAGATGGAGGAATACATTCGCTACACGGGCGACGTGACGCTCGCAGAGGAGTGCTATCCCGTACTGGACACCATCATCCATACGTTTATCGGCAAGCTGCAGGAAAGCGGCCTGATCGAGAATTTCTATGGTGAGGGAGGATACTGGAACTTCTACGAGTGGAGCCCCGGCATGAACGGCCATTTCTTTGAGCAAAACCGCAGCATGGAAGCACCGCTCAACGCCTTTTTCTCGCTTGCGCTTGTGCATATGGCAAAGATCTGTGATGCGCTCGGCAAGGCCCGAGAGGCAGGGGAATACCGCGAGCTTTCAAAGCGCGTCAACGCAGCGATCGCAAGGGAATTCTATAATCCCGAGACGCGCCTGTTCGAGTCGTTTGAAAACCGTTGCAGAGGCGAGTACAGCGTACTGACAAACGCGCTTTGCATGCTGTGCGGTGCGGCAGATGGCGTTGATAAGACCAATATTTTGCGTATTCTCGCTACCAATGGAAAAGACAATTGCGGATATACGGTGCACCCCAATACGCTGAGCATGAACTCCTTCCGCTTTGACGCGCTGCTTGCATATGACAGGGAAGCATACGCAGGGGTGATCATTGACGAGCTGGACCGTGACTATTTTCTTATGTTGCGCAACGGTGCAACCACCTTCTGGGAGACCATTATCGGCCTTTCGGATTTCGGGCACGCCGCAAGCCTTTGTCACGGCTGGAGCGCACTGCCTATATACTACTATGAGACGCTTTTGTAATGTGATGCCGATGTGAACTTGTTTTGTGCAATAATACCAGTAAATTAAGTGATTTTTCGTAAAAGTGCCTATTTACGGAATTTGACAATTGTGCTATAATAATACTGCGCATATATGCGACACCATAACTATTTTTATCAAAGGAGATTTTCATCATGAAAAGATTTCTTTCCGTGCTGTTGGCTTCTCTGATGGTTCTGTCCCTGGCAGCTGCTATGGTAGTTTCTACCTCCGCAGCGCTCGAAGGTGACTGGGTAACCTCCAGAAGTGCTGACGACTATGAAGACGAAGGCAGCTACTGCCCCGCAGCTGGCTACCACTACGATCCCGAACTGGGCTTTGTTGTTGATCCTCCCGAGTACGCTCCCAACAATACTCCCTTCGTTCAGGTACACCTCAAGAACCCTGTAGATCTTAAGGCTAATAACGATGGTAACGGTTATTCCGTTAACCTCAAGATGACCATTCTTGAGTACGCTTATGACGGCGGCGAAGGCAAGGACCAGTGGATCTCCTTCAACCTGTCCAGCGGCAATATGTCTGCTCCTCCCAGTGCTGAATACGGCGAGGGTCTTTGCATTCTGATTCGTGGCGGCGGCTACGGCTCCGGCCAGGCTCAGCCCTTCTACGTTGATAAGGACGCTAACTGGGTTCCTCTTGTTGCTGCTTTCCCCACGATTGAAGTTCCTATGAACGACAATGATCAGGAAGAGTACACCTTCACTGTTAAGTATGCTGATGGCGGCTACGTAGTTGCTGTAAACGGTCACGAATTTGTTGGCGACGATAAGATGAACGCTCACTTTGATGAAGTGTTTGCTGAAGGCTGCTATGTAAATATCTGCACTCAGACCGGTGTTGCTGATTCGAAGATTTCCTTCGCTATCACCGAGTGGCAGGGCGATATCCCTGTAGGTGACGACTCCGCAGCTCCCGAAGAGGACCTCCGTGCTAAGGCTCCCATTGCTCCCTCCGAAAACATCCCCGCTAACGAGCCTGCAGTTCTGTGGGATTCTACCCTCAGAGACTTCAGAAAGATCAGCGTAGCAGGTGGCGTACACGAGATCAACGAGGACGGTTCCGTTAAGGTTACCGCACAGACTCAGTCCCCCTATATCACGTTGGGCGTTAAGTCCGAGGTTTCCTACGAAGCAGCTGACTTCCCCTACATCGCAGTTCTGACCAGAAACTGCTGGGCTAACCAGGGTAACGTTTACTACTGCGCAGGTGATATCCTTTCCGCAGAGAACACCTACAGCGAAACCTGGGATCCCACCGAGTATGACTTCGGTGGCGGCTGGACCATGGGTATCATTGACTTCTCCGATTACACCGACGATGATGATGAGACCGCTATTGGTGGTTGGGAAGGCAGAATCAACAGCATCCGTATTGGTTACGACTTTGATGCAGACGATATTACCAACGAAGAGTACAACAACTTCGACGTTGCTTTCTACGGCGCATTCCGCTCCGTTGAAGAGGCTACCGCTTACACCCAGGCTTGGCTGACCTCTAAGGGCTACAATGCAGAAGAAGTTACCACTGAGGAACCCACCACTGAGGAACAGACCGAGGCTCCCACTACCGATGCTCCCGCAACCACCGCTCCCTCCACTGAGGCTCCCTCCGAGGAAGCTACCACTGAGGCTGAAAAGTCCGGCTGCGGCTCCATCATTGCTGCTCCCGTAGTAGCTCTGGTTGCTCTTCTGGGCGTTGCTTTCGTAGCAAAGAAGAAGGACTAATTCTTAACTGAATATAGTGACCCGAATCAGGGGCAGTCGCATCGCGACTGCCCCTATGTCATTGTTAAAAGTGTTGTTTTAGAGAAGGCTGATTTGTTCAAATTCACTATTTACAGTGGTATGGATTGATGTTATAATGATTATGTCAGAATTATTTCATAAGGAAAGGAGAAAAAACATGAAAAAATTATTGACAATCATGCTCGCAATGTGTCTGTTGCTGGCAACTATGACCGTTCTGGCAATCCCCGCAAATGCAGCCGAGGTAGAAGGCGACTGGGTAACCTCCAGAGCAGGTGATGCATACGAAGAGGGTGTTACCGATTATACGCCCGCTGCAGGCTACAAGTATACAACCGAGGGCTTCCAGACGGTTGCTCCCGACTTTACCAATTGCAGCCCCTATATTCAGGCGCATACGAAAAAAGCATATGATCTGAAGGCACCCAACGCTGATGAGAACGGCAATGCGCTTTCCGTTAAATTCACCGTTCAGGAATTCGCTTATGGCGGCGAGTACAACAACAAGGACGAGTGGATCGCTATCACGCTCAACAGTGATCCTGTTGTAACGCAGGGTAACCCCGCTTACGGCTCCGGTCTTTGCATTCTGATCCGCGGCGCAGGTAACGGTGCTGCTACCGGACAGCCTCACTATTCTGACAAAGAGAACAATAAGTTCTCTCTCTTCACGCAGGGCCAGATCAATCCTACGTTGAACGATGACGGCCAGGAAGAGTATACCTTCTCGATCAAGTATGACGGCACGAAATACGTGATGAATTTGTGCGGTGTTGAATTTTCCGATCCCGACGGAAATCTGGATAGAATTTTTGACGAGCAGTGTGCTGAAGGTGCATATCTCGGCATTACTCTGATGACCACCGAGATCGAAACTCCCGCATCCTTTGTGATCACTGAATTCCAGGGTGCTGTTCCTTACGGTGAAGACAGTGCAGATCCCGAAGCTAACGTGAAGAATTTTGCTGAGATCGCTGATTCCTCAACCGTTCCCGCAGGCCAGCCTGCTGTTATTTGGGATGGTAAGGCTGAGTATTATGATAAGATTTCCATTTCCAATGCTGACTATACAGTTCAGGAAAGCGGTGTTGTATCCCTGAAAGCAAACGGTACCGGTCCTTACATCAGTTTCAACCTCAAAAACGATATTTCTTACGAAGCTTCCGATTTCCCGATCGTTGTTGCTTTGACCAGAAATTGCTTAGATCTCGATGGACAGATGTATTACTATTCCGGCAGAACCCTGGGTGCAAATTCCGATTGCCTGATGGATATCATGTATGACGATTATGACTTTGGCGAAGGCTGGGGTCTGTCTGTTCTTGACCTGACGGATGATCCCGAATGGGAGGGCAGAATCAATGGTATGAGACTTGACTTCAAAGATGTTGATTATACCGATGAAGAAACTGCAAACTTTGACGTGGCTTTCTTTGGAGCATTCCGCACCGAAGAGGAAGCCGTTCAGTACGCAAAGGATTATCTGATTGCTCTGCTTGGCAAGATGCCCGAGACGACTGAAAAGCCTACCGAAGAGCCTACCACCGAAGCTCCCACGACCGAGGCAAAGACCGATGCTCCTACGGAAGAGAATCCTTCCGAGGAAGCTACCACCGATGCTGAGCAGTCCGGTGGATGCAAGTCCGTAGTCATCGCTCCCGCAGTTGCACTGATCGCACTTCTCGGCGTTGCATTCGTTGCAAAAAAGAAGGACTAAGATATCACTATTTTAAGGGCTGACGCTTTGGCGTGATACTCTTAACGGAGTATCACGCCAGTTCTATTCGCCTCCCGGCGAGTGATATTGCTGACGCAGTGATATTCGGCTCGCGCCGAGTGGTATTCGCTTCGCGAGTTTCAGGGCGAATAGAATACCACTGAAGCCGCAAGGCTTCAATATCAC
>JAFQUG010000319.1 GCA_017408625.1 Clostridia bacterium
CCTTAAACAAGCAAAATCATTGAAAATTCGAAATATTCATCGCTTTGGCAGTTTTGGCAGCGTCAGCTGAAAGCCTTGAAAATTCAGCCTTTTTCTTACATAGAGGCGTGCTTGCGGCGAAGAGAAAGATTATCAGCTATCATGGCAATGAACTCGCTATTGGTGGGCTTACCTCTGTTGTTTTGAATCGTGTACCCAAAATAACTGTTCAGCGTATCCACGTCCCCTCTGTCCCACGCGACCTCGATGGCGTGGCGGATGGCACGCTCGACGCGGCTGGTGGTGGTCTGATACTTCTTTGCCACGCTGGGATACAGCACCTTGGTGACAGAATTGATGATATCCGAATCGTTGACTGTCAGAAGGATCGCTGTGCGCAAATACTGATAGCCCTTGATATGTGCGGGAACACCGATCTGGTGGATGATCTTTGTCACCTGAGTCTCAATATCGGGCGTACGGTCATCACTTTCCTTGGGTTGAGCAGTGGGCACTGTCGCATTCGCCATGCTGCCTCTGCCGCGATCCAGATCGCGCAGATGATCCGACAGACTGATGGGGTTGATGGGCTTGATCAGGCAGAGCGAAGCGCCCGCACCCATGGCTTGGATAAACAAGTTCTGATTGGAAACGGGCGAGGTAATGATAAATGCAGGCGCGGAGTCAGGCGAGAGATCAAGCTGGCGGCAGCTGCGAATCACGCCGATCCCGTCCAACTTGGAAAGCCAAACGTCGATCAGTGCGACGTCCGGATGATAGCGATTGATCTTGGAGAGCGCCTCTTCTCCGTTGGAGGCCTCCTCAATATAGCGGTAGCCCAGACGCAGCAAGCCCTCCTTGAGTGTTGCGCGCGAAGCGGAGTTTTCATCGGCGATCAGTATTTTTGTGGATGTGTCCATGGTTTTATGTGTCCTCCTGTAATTTCCTATTATGCACATATTTTACCATATTTTGGAAATTATTGCAAGGCCAAATTGATCTGAAAATATACCAAACTTTTGGCGTAAGAATTGTAAATAATTACCAATTTGTATAAACGGTTTCCAATTCGACGGAAAATGTTAGGAATTGGTGTCGGGAAATTGACACTTTGCGTGCCTCCTCTTTTCATATCTTAGCCAACAAGTATGTGAATTTTTCGAAAATCTTGACAATTCCTGTCATTCCCTCTTGATTTCCGTCCTGATTTATGGTAGAATAAATCCCCCGCAATCAGATAATTGAGCATTTATATAGATAAACCGATCAAAAGGAGGTAAGAGTATGGCAAAAACAACCATCGCGATTCTTTACGATTTTGATAAAACGCTTTGTACCACCGACATGCAGGAATATGACTTTATCAAGAACCTTGGCATGACATCGGAGGAATTCTGGGGCGAGGCAGGTCGCATCGCACGCGAAAACGAGGCGGAACGAATTCTTTCCTATATGCTGGTCATGATCCGTGAATGCAAAAAAAGAGGCATTCCCCTGACACGCGAATATCTGCGCTCCTGCGGTGAGCACGTAGAGCTTTACAACGGCGTGGCTACCTGGTTTGATCGAATCAACGATTTTGGTAAATCGCTTGGCGTGAATATCGAGCATTACATCATTTCCTCGGGAACAGACGAGATCATCGAGGGTACACCGATTGCAAAGTATTTCAAAAAGGTGTTTGCCTGCAAATATCAGTACGATGAAAACGGTCAGGCCGTCTGGCCTGCGCTTGCCATCAACTACACGCTCAAAACGCAATACATTTACCGCATCTCCAAGGGCATTTTGGACGTGACCGACGACGATAGCGTCAACCGAGAGCAGGACGAGAGCCTGCGCCGCATTGTATATCAGAACATGATCTACGTGGGCGACGGTATGACCGATATTCCCTGCATGAAAATGGTCAAGGAGCGCGGAGGAAAATCCATCGCGGTCTACCCCGAGGGCAAGGGCGACACGGTCAAGCCGCTGGTGGACGACGACCGCATCAATTACGTCTGTGTGGCCGACTATTCCGAAAACTCCACCATGGAAAAGATCGTCAAGCTCATGATCGAAAACATGGCCATTACCGAAAAGCTCAAGATCGAGGAGCGTCAGCAGCTCTCGCAGTACAAGAGAACCAGAAAAAAGGATAATTGACCCAACAGCCCGAGGCGCATGCCTCGGGCTGTTATATTGATCAAAAAATCTGATTTTTTTTGCAAATAATATTGCATTGCAGCGCAATTAGTGTTATAATACAATGTGGTCAAATTTGTACACTGCCGCAAGACGCCTTTTGGGGGCGCAAACGGCACATGTAAAGGAGAAATAAACTATGAGTCGCATGATCGGCACCATTTCCCGCGGAGTTCGCGCTCCCATCATTCGCCAAGGAGACGACATCGTACAGATCGTTACCTCCTGCATTCTTGAAGCGTCCGAGGACGCAGGCTTTGCATTCCACGACAGAGACATCGTGGCAATGACCGAGGCTATTGTTGCAAGAGCACAGGGTAACTACGCTTCTGTTGACAACATCGCCACTGACGTGCGCGCCAAGCTTGGCGGCGGCACCGTTGGCGTGATCTTCCCTATTCTCAGCCGCAACCGCTTTGCGATCTGCCTGCGCGGTATCGCCAAGGGGGCTAAGAAGATCGTGCTGATGCTCTCTTACCCCTCCGACGAGGTCGGTAACCACCTGATCAGCATTGAGCAGATGGACGAAAAGGGCGTTGACCCCTATCGCGACGTGCTCACGCTTGCACAGTACCGCGAGCTTTTCGGCTACGAAAAGCACACCTTTACCGGCGTGGACTACGTGGAATACTACGAGCAGCTGATCCGTGAAAGCGGCGCTGACTGCGAGATCATTTTTGCAAACAACCCCAAGGCTATCCTGAATTATACCAAGAGCGTGCTCTGCTGCGACATTCACACAAGAGCACGCACCAAGCGCATCCTCAAGGCTGCAGGCGCAGAGGTCGCGCTGGGTCTTGACGATATTCTGACCGAGAGCATTGACGGCAGCGGCTGCAACGAGCACTACGGCCTGCTGGGTTCCAACAAGGCAACCGAGGATCAGGTCAAGCTGTTCCCCAGAGATTGCCAGGTCGTTGTGGACGCCATTCAGAAGCAGCTGTATGACGCTACCGGTAAGATGATTGAGGTCATGGTATACGGTGACGGCGCATTCAAGGATCCCGTAGGCAAGATCTGGGAGCTGGCTGACCCGGTCGTTGCTCCTGCATACACCAAGGGACTGGAGGGCACTCCCAACGAGCTCAAGCTCAAGTATCTGGCAGATAACGAGTTCTCCGCTCTTTCGGGCGACGCGCTCAAGGATGCCATCAAACAGAAGATCACTGAAAAGGACAGCAACCTGGTAGGCCAGATGGCCTCCGAGGGTACAACCCCCAGAAGACTGACCGACCTGATCGGCTCGCTTTGCGACCTGACCTCCGGCTCGGGCGACAAGGGAACGCCTATCGTGTTCATTCAGGGCTACTTTGATAACTATACCACCGATTGATTTTGATAAAAAGGCTGATGCATCGCATCAGCCTTTTTGTGGTCCGTCGGGGACGCCGGTCCCTACAAGAAATGATTTCGGGCTGATGCATCGCATCAGCCCATTTTTTACTTTGTCCGGAATTGGGCAAATGATTCAAGCCCTGCCGAAGATCCTTCGCAGCGTATCCCGTTTAAGCTCCGCGCAGCGGAGGTATTCATTCATCGAGCGCAGCGAAGAATCTTGACCGGGATGCTTGCTCGAGGATGACATGGCAGGGCGATTTTGCACATCAAATCTTTGCGCTGAATTCCCCCTTTTCCATTGCATTTCCTTGTTATTTATGCTACAATGAAATAAAGTCAACCGAAAGGGGTTTTCCTATGCACACTTTACCGCAAAGACAAGTACATCTCGACTTTCATACCTCGGAGCACGTTCCGGGCATCGGCTCCAAATTTGACCGCAAGCAGTTTCAAGCCTGCCTGCAAAAGGGTCACGTGAATTCAATCACGGTATTTGCCAAGTGCCATCACGGCTGGGCGTACTTCCCTTCCGAAACAAACAAGATCCACCCGCACCTTGATTTTGACCTGCTTGGCGAGATGCTTTCGGCCTGCGCAGAGATCGGCGTGCAGGCTCCCGTGTACATTTCCGCAGGTCTTGACGAAAAATATTTCTACGAGCATCCCGATCACAGCGTTTTCCACACGCCCACCTGGGCAACACCCAACGTCGTGGAGGATAACGGCATGCACTACGTGCCCGAGCACGGCCCGGGATATCACATCCTTTGCATGAATTCCCCCTATTTTGACGTACTGATCAGCCAGGTCGAGGAGGTCGTGCGCAAGTACGATCCCGTAGGCATTTTTCTTGACATTGTGGGCGAGTTCGCTTGCTTCTGTCCCTATTGCCGCGCCGAGATCGAAAAGCTTGGCTGGGATCCCGAGGATCACGCAAGCTACTACAAGTTGGCGGGCGTGACCTATAAGAAATACTACGAGAGAATCAACGCCGCAGCGCGTGCCATCAAGCCCGATGTGCGCATCTTTCACAACCAAGGACACATCCCCTGCGGCAGACGCGATTTTGCTTCTGCCAACACCCACCAGGAGATCGAAAGCCTGCCCACGGGCGGCTGGGGATATGACCACTTCCCCAAGTCTGCCAAGTATGCTGCCATGCTTGGCGGCGAATACCTGGGTATGACAGGCAAATTCCACACTACGTGGGGCGAATTCGGCGGTTTTAAGCACCCCAATGCACTGAGATATGAGATCGCACTCTCGCTGGCCAACGGGGCTTGCTGCTCGATCGGTGACCAGATGCATCCCGAGGGATTTCTGGACGAGGCGACCTACGAGCTGATCGGCATTGCCTACGCCGAAGCCGAACGGGTGGAGGAATATTGCTACGATGTGCGGACCGTGGCGGATATCGGTCTGCTTTCGATCGAATCCATCATCGGCACAGCGCGCAACCACCCTGCGGATACGGGTTCGGGGCGCATGCTGCTGGAGGGCAAGTACCTCTACGACGTGCTGGACACATACTGTGATTTTTCCAAATACAAGCTGCTGATCCTGCCCGACGCGGCCGTCATTACCGACGCTTCCCTGCTTGCAAAGCTCAAGGATTTTGTCAGAGGCGGCGGCAAGCTGCTCTGCTCTGGCACGTCGGGCACGGACGGCGCAAAGCTGCTGTTTGACTTTGGTGCAGACTGGCAAGGCAAGGGGCAATATCAGCCCACCTACCTGCGCCCGACCTTCCGGGCGCTTGGCCTGCCCGTGACCAGCTACGTCATGTACAGCCCCAATTACGTGCTTGCAGCGGCGGACGCAGATGCGACCGTGCTGGGATATGCGCGTTACCCCTTCTTTAACCGTGAGCGCGGCTATTTCTGCTCGCATCAGCACACGCCCTTTGTGACAGAGGATGCCGCCCCTGCGGTGGTCATCGGCAAGGACGGCGGCTATATTGCCTGGGATATCTTCTCGGAATATGCCGATAAGGGCAGCATCATCCTCAAGGAGATCGTGCTGCGCACCATTGATACCATTCTGGGCGACGGCAAGACCTTGACCACCAATCTGCCAAGTGCCGGTGTGGTCACCCTCAACGAGCAGCCCGATCAGAGCCGCTACGTGCTGCACGCGCTGTACGCCGCTCCCGTCAAGCGCGGAGGCGGCATTGAGGTGATTGAGGATCTTGTGCCCATCTACGACACCGCCTTCCGGATCAAGACCGATAAGCAGATCAAGGCCGTTACCGCAGTTCCGCAGAATAAGGACATTCCCTTCACCTGCAAGGACGGTGTTTGCAAATTCACGATTGATCAGTTCACCTGCGCGCAGATCGTGACGTTGGAGTATTAAAGAAGAACCCCAATGGGGGACAAATTAGTGAAATACAAGCCAAGGGCTGAGTCATCGCAATGATTCAGCCCTTTTGTTATCTAAAAAATGTCAGTTGCCCCAATTCATCAGTCTGCCCCTTTTCCCGCGGACATTCACTCCACTGCGTTCCGTTCATTGCGGGTCCTCTTC
>JAFQUG010000320.1 GCA_017408625.1 Clostridia bacterium
CCCCTTCCCCCGCGGGGAAGGCTCAAAATGGCTACCCCGAAGCGAATACCCGAAAAAGGCAGAAGCGCAAGACAAAGCCTTCTCCGCTGGAGAAGGGGAACCGCAGCGGAAGCAGAAACGAGCAGCGCGAGTTTCGATGACGCGGTTGCGGTGGATGAGATTCATCATACCACCGCTCTGACGCATCATAAGATTTCAGAAAAAAATAAAAACCAAAAAATAAAGCAAACCCTACCTCACCTTTTTCATTTTCCCCGACTATCAGGACGAAAGCATTGATCAAAGCTTTGGAGAAAGATATGAAAAAACAAGAATTGCTGAATATGATCGACGAATCTCTGCTGGACAAGCTGTACGGCTACTGCTATCCGCGTACCCGCGACAGCTACGCCGCGCAGGAGCTTTGCTCGGATATCGTGTACGCGCTGATCAAGGCCGCCAACCGTGACGGCGAGATCGACCAGCCCTACGCCTTTATCTGGCGCGTGGCGCGCAACGTGTACGCCGACTACTGCCAAAAGCGCAGCCAATCCGACGCGTACGGCTACGTAGGCGACCCCGACGAAGCACTTGCAAGCGTTGCCTTGGACGATACGGATGCGGGCGACGCGCTCATGGAGCTTTTGCCCGACGTCTACCGTCGCATTGCCTATCTGACCCGCGCTTACCGCGAGGTCATGATCGCCTTTTACCTGGACGGCAAGCCGATCGCAAAGATTGCCCGCGAGCAAGGCGTGCGCGAGGATACCATCCGCCAGCGACTCTATTCGGCAAGAAAGAAACTGAAAGAAGAGGTAGAAAACATGACAACAACCAACAAGCCCGTAGCCCTGGGCAATATCGACTATGACATCATTGGTACAGGAGACCCTTCCTGGGGTGACCCTCGCGACGGCTTTGAGCGTCAGCTTTCCATGCACGTCCTGCACCTTTGCCATCGCTCCCCCAAGACCGCATCTGAGATTGCGGCCGAGCTGAACGTTCCCACGCTGTACATTGAGCAGGAACTTGAAATCCTGACCCGCGGCAGAAACGGTCAGTATGGACTGCTCCGCCGCCTTGACAACGGCAGATACGGCGTCAACTTCGTGCTCTTTGACAGAGAGACCATGGAAAAGGCGATTGCACTTTACGAGCAGCAGCTGCCCATGGTTGCCGACGTGATCACCAAGTTCATTGAACAGCACAAGGATGAATATCTCGCATTCCCCTACTTGAACAAGGAAGTCGATCTCAATCTCATCCTCTGGCAGCAGATCCATTGTATGGCGCACCAGCTTGAAAATCAAGTGAGAAACATCCTGGACACCAAGTATTTTGCAGACGCAGTTGATCCCGAGCCCAATCGCCCCTTCAGTGTGTACGGCTTTGAAAGTCTTGGCAAGTACTTTGGCTGCGGCATGGACGGCGCCGTATCCCGCGACGTTTGCGGCTACTCGCAAATCTTTATCAAAAACATTTACATCTCGCGCATTCAGAAGCATTTCCACTGCGGCCACAATATTTCCACCGACCCCATGCTGCTCATGACCATCCGCGCCATTAACGGCTTGTCGGTCAGATCCTTGACCGAGGACGAGCAGGAGATTGCTGCTAAGGCCATCGAGCAGGGATATCTGCTCCGCAAGGGCAACACGCTGTACACCAAGATCCTGGTCCATGACAAAAAGGACAGCAATCACCTGCACGACGTCACAATCAAGCTGGATAGCGGCTACTTTGACGAGGCTGCCGAGTCGATTGCCAAGGAGCTGGCAGCGTTGATCAAGGGTGCTCTTCCCGATTATCTGATCGGTGAATGGTTCTTTGCCAACAGCCTGGCAGGCCTGCCCATGATAGATGCATTGGTCGAGGCGCTGATCGAGCGCGGCATGCTCACCCCGCCCGCAGACGGCATTGGTGCCGAGGGCTGCTGGATGGAAGTGGATAAGTAAATCAAGCACACATAAACACACAAAGCCCCGCAAGCAAACGCTTGCGGGGCTTTTTTTGCATGCCCGAGTGTCACCCTGAGCGACGTGTTCTTGATGCAATGGATTATGAAAAAGTAAACCGTCCATCCGTAGGGGGCGACGTCCTCGACGCCCCGTGCAGGCACAAAGAACCTATTCGATTGCGAAAAGAC
>JAFQUG010000321.1 GCA_017408625.1 Clostridia bacterium
AACCTTTACCGCACAATCAGCGTGCGCAAAGTCAGGGGTTGCAACCAGCACGACATCCAGTTCGGGATCTGCCAAAAAGGCATCAATGTCGGTATAAGTACGGGTATAATCCGGGAAAAAGACCTTGGCACTCTCGATTTTTGCGGGATTGAGGTCACAGGCTGCTACAAGTGCGCCGCCGCTGAGCGGAAGAAAGGTACGGGTGCCAAAAAGGGCGCCGCGGCTGCCAAGACCCAGGAATCCAATACCCAGTTGACCGTTTCTCATGAAAGATTACTCCTTTGCAAAGCATAAAACACAGAGGGAGCCCGTGGGAGGGATCCCTCTGTGCATGATACAGCTTAAACTTTCAGTTCCATGTCGCCCAGAGACGATTCGGCTTCACCCACGCGGGGGAGCAGGCATTCGTCCAGGAACGCATCAACCTGCTCGGGGCAGCGGCCGATGTAGTCTGCGGGATTGAGATGAGCCTCAATCTCTTCCTTGGTAAGACCAAAGCTGGGATCCGCAACAATGCGGTCGATAAGATCGTTGGAGCGACCAAACTCCTTGACCTCCCGGCCGGCGGCCATGGCGTGGGTACGAATGGCCTCGTGCAGCTCCTGACGGTCACCGCCGCGCTTGACTGCAGCCATCATAATATTTTCGCTGACCATGAAGGGCAGCTCGTTCTGAATGTGTTTCTCAATGACCTTGGGATAGACAACCAGACCGGAGACGACGTTGGAATAGATGTTCAGAATTGCGTCTACAGCCAGGAAAGCCTCGGGAACGGCAATACGCTTGTTGGCAGAGTCGTCCAGCGTACGCTCAAACCACTGGGTGGCAGCGGTCACGGCGGGGTTAAGGCTGTCGGTCATGACATAGCGGGCAAGCGACGTAATACGCTCGCTGCGCATGGGATTACGCTTGTAAGGCATGGCAGAAGAACCGATCTGGCTCTTTTCAAAGGGCTCTTCGATCTCCTTGAGATGCTGCAGAAGACGCAGATCGTTTGCAAACTTGGAGGCACTCTGGGCGACACCGGACAGGGTGTTAAGCACCAGAGAGTCGATCTTGCGGGAATAGGTCTGACCGGACACCGGAACGGTGCGCTCAAATCCCAGTTCCTTACAAACCAGACGGTCAAGCTCCAGAACCTTTTCATGATCGCCGCCGAAGAGCTCAAGGAAGCTCGCCTGTGTACCGGTGGTACCCTTAGAGCCCAGCAGAGCAAGGGTGGAAATGCGGTAGTCGATCTCGTCCAGATCCATCAGCAGCTCATTGGCCCAGAGAGTGGCACGCTTGCCGACGGTTGTGAGCTGAGCAGGCTGGAAATGGGTAAAGCCGAGGGTGGGCATATCCTTATACTTGCGGGCAAATTTGCCAAGCTCGGACAAAACCAGGCAGACCTTGGCACGAACCAGGCGCAGACCCTCGCGCATCTGGATGATATCGGTGTTGTCGCCGACATAGGCGCTGGTGGCGCCCAGATGGATGATAGGCTTGGCCTTGGGGCACTGCAGACCGTAGGCATAAACATGCGCCATGACGTCATGTCGCACCTCGCGCTCACGCTTGGCAGCGTCTTCGTAGTTGATATCCTCACGATTGGCCTCAAGCTCCGCAATCTGCTCGTCAGTCACAGGCAGACCAAGCTGCTTCTCAGCACGGGCAAGCGCAATCCAGAGGCTGCGCCAGGTGCGGAATTTGAAGTTATCGGAGAACGTATAGAGCATTTCCTTACTCGCATAGCGAGAAGAAAGCGGACTCTGATAAGTGTTGTGATCAGCCATGGATTAAGCCTCCAGATACTTTTCGGCAGCAGCCAGCTTGACACAGACGCAAAGAACATCAATGGCCTTCTGCAGCTCTTCGACCGTGGGATAAGAAGGCGCGATGCGCAGATTGCGGTCGTGAGGATCCTTGCCGTAGGGATAGGTGGCACCAACGTCGGTCAGAGTGATACCGGCTTCGCTCATCAGGTTGAAAACACGCTTGGCACAGCCGTCGGCAACATCGAGGCTGATAAAGTAACCGCCGCGGGGATTGCCCCAGGAGGCGATGCCAAGTCCACCGAGCTCGCGCTCAAAGGTGTTCAGGACGCAGTCAAACTTCGGACGCAGAATGTCGGCATGGCGGCGCATATGAGCACGCACACCCTCAGCATCCTTGAGGTACTTGACATGACGCAGCATGTTGATCTTATCGTAACCGATGGTC
>JAFQUG010000322.1 GCA_017408625.1 Clostridia bacterium
CCCGCTGGGGAAGGTGGCATACGCAAGCTTGCGACGGATGAGGTCCCCATAAAACCGCTCAAAACAATCTTGGTTGCCTATCCCATAGGACAACAAAGCCCTTTCTCCCCTTGGGGAGATGGAGCGAAGCGACAGCGGGGGCTTTGCTCTTTCATATTTTGGATAAGAAAAATAGCAGGAATCTGCTCGAAATCGAACAAATTCCTGCTGTTTTTTCGCTTATTTGTCAGCCCCATGGGGCTGTGCGTTTTCTTAATTTGTAGTAATCGTCAGATTCAACTCATAGCTTGCGCTCTCGCCGGCAACGCAAAGCTCGTATTTGCCGGGCGTGGGGTTCTCTATGACGAGATCGTCCTTTGTACCGATCTCAAAATCTCCCACGATCTGACCGTCGCAACGCACGTAAACGTACAAATTCCCGCTATTTCGCGTGCATTCCACCAAGAACGTAATGCTTTTGGTGCTCTCGGTTGCGCGAACGCTTTCAAGCACCTCCACGCCCGAGAATTTGCTGACCTTGACGGTGTGCGAGTCGTTGAACTGCGTGTGCAAAAAGCCAACCTGCGTGCTGCTGCTCGCACCCTTGAGCAGATCCTCGTTTGTGAGTGTGGCAAGCGAGTAATCGTCCTCACCGTTTGTGTCCTCGATCTGTCCGCAGGCAACAAGCCCCAGGCACATGGCCAGAATCAGGCCGAATATCCAATAACGTTTCATATCTGTCTCCTTTGTGTGTCAATCAACGTGTTTCTGCCATCCGTTTTGGCTTTTGCGATAGACGTCGTGCTCGTATCCCAGCACCTCTACCAGCATATCGTAATCCACAGCTCCCGAGATAATTCCCATACGGCAAAGATATTCCTGCACGGCAGGGAAGTTCTTGCGCGTGATACGTATCACCACTTGATTTTTGCGATGATAGGAGCGCGAAATGGCGGGATCATGCCGATAAAATTTGTCCGAGCAGACAAGATGGGGTGCTTTTGCATGCAGGTCATAGCGGTTCACGTCACCGACCGACATGCAAAGCTCAACCTGTGCAACAAGGTCATCTTGCAAAACGCAATGCCTGCGCCACAGATTATAGCTGTAGACCTCGTTCTTGGTGATGCGGTAGCGCGCTGCGGACTTGTCGTAGCGTAGCGTAACTAACAGGGACAGAACGCTGAACGTCAAAAGAATCAAGTGCGCCGCGATGGTCAAAGGCTCAAGGTCGGGAATTTTGCAAAGCAAGTAGATCAGCATGGTCGTGATCCCGGAAAACGTGATCACCGCCAAAGCCCAACGACTTTGCGCTTCATACGGTCTGACGTAGCCCTTTGTCATACTTTTTTTCATCAGAACAGGTTATAAGAAGAACGTGGGGATCAGCAGTACGCAGCCTGCAAGAATGGCCAATCCAAGCCAGATTGCTGCCAACAGAATGACAAGCTTCCAACGCGCTCTGTTGGAAACCTTTTTAGAATGGCTTAAAACAATACCCAGCACCATAAGACCGATGGGCAGCAGATAAAGCAGGGGAGAGGCCAACAGCAGGAAGAATATCATGGAAAGCGTTGCGTCCAGGGGCTCGACCTCGTCCTCGATCAGATTGACGGAATAATGCTGCATTTGCTCGGTCGCCGCTGCGATCTGCTCCGATTCTGCCGCGCTGAGCGTGTATACCGGTACGCTGCCGCTGCGGAAGGAGAGGTTGCCGTCTGCATCAAAGTGGGTGTTGTCCAGCCATTCGTAATCCACGTACAGGTATTGGCCATCATTTTCAAATACTACGCCGATCACATGCACGAACGTCATGGTGGAATCGTAGCCGTAGACGTCGTAATAGGGCAGATTGCCAAGCTCAGCAACTTCCACGATGGTGTCGGAGGTCCTGCTCTGAAGGCTTACCATCAAGTCCGCATCCACGGATGCGCTGTAAAAGCGGCTTTCGGCAAGCTCGTAGGCTGCGTAGTTGCCCTGTACGAATTGATCCAGCGCAGCCGCGCCCTCGGCGGTTACGTATACGCGGAAATCAGCCATGTCGCTGAAGTAGTCAAATATGACCGCCACGTCGCGATTGATGATCACTTTCCCTTCAATCACGTGTGCAGGCTGACCGATCAGATCCACGTAAGGGTTGTCGGTTTCGATGCGCTTGGTGTATTCATAAAAATCGTGAGGTCTGAAGCGGTCGAAGGTATAGAGCTTATAGCGTGTGTAGACAGTGTCTCCATCGGTCAGGGTCAGCTGATCGTCGGATACTACCCATTCGACCTGCTCTTCGCTCTCGGTCTCAGTCTCCGAGGCAAACGCGGGAAGTGCAAGGGAGAACAACAGACTCAGGCAGAGCAAAAGAGCGTAAAGTTGTTTCGTGTGTTTCATATTGCACCCCCATTAAGAAAGATTGAGCTTGCGCTCCAGGCGCTGCATGGTGCAGTTGGCAAAGACTGTACCGGCCGTCAGCGCGGCTGCGATCAGTACCAGAATCAGCATATATATCGCAATCCAGCCAAGCACGGGTACGGCAAACAGCGCGAAAAGCCCCATGCCGAGCATGGCGATCGTGAGCACTAAGTAGATCGCCCAGATAAAATAGGTCACGAAATACAGCATCATGGACGCCGCACCGATACCTGCGTAGACACCGATCACGCCCAGTGCCTTGCGCGAGCGGAACAGGGTCGCGGCCAGCGTAATGATCAGATATTGCAGCATCAGGGATGCAAATTCGATGACAACGACCAATACCAGGAACAGAACGAGCAGCACAAGGCCGTACAGCGCGTCAAGCAGGCTGAGCCCTGCAAAAAGTCCCGTAAAGCTCATGCCCATGATCTCTGCGATCTGCGGGCTGATCAGCGCGGGAGTCACAAAGCCAAGTCCTGCGCAAAGGATGGAGACAAAGCTTACGGCAAGTGTTGCCAGCATGTAGATCAGGCCCGACACCGTCTTGGACCAGAACAGCGTGCTGCGCTTGACGGGCAGGGTAAAGGTCAGATAACCCTGGTCGGAGAAAAAGTGGCGGTAGTAGCGCACGTAGAGCAGAATATTGACGCCGCCCGTAAAGATGGCCACCGCATAAATGATGGCAATATAGGAAATCATGCCCACAAACATCAGCGCAACCGCCGCAAACAGCCCCATATCCGGGCCGGATGCTTCTTGCGATTCCATCAGCAAGCTCGCAATCGGGATACCGCTGATGCCAATGCCGCCCACAATGGCGAGCAACAGCATGACGGCTGCCGCGATCAGCCAGATCTTACGCGTGGCGGCAAGATCGTATTTTAAGCATTTCTTGAACATCTGTATACCTCCCTGAAAAGCTCATCCAGGCTCTTGCCATGCTGCTCGCGCGTCTCGTCCGCACCGCCGTACATGGCGATTTCTCCCTTGTCAACAAAGGCGAAATCGTCCAATACGCTCTCCACGTCCGCGATCAGGTGCGTGGTGATGATGACCGAAGCCTCGGGGTTATAGTTGCCTATGATGGTTTTGAGAATATAGTCGCGTGCTGCGGGGTCAACGCCGCCGATCGGCTCGTCCAAGAGGTACAGCTTTGCGCGGCGCGCCATGACTAAGATCAGCTGCACCTTTTCCTTGGTGCCCTTGGAAAGGGTACGCATGCGCGCGTTTGGATCGATCTCCATGTCGCGCAGCATGACTTCGGCCAAGGAGCGGTCAAAATCTGCATAGAAATCCTCGAAATAGTCCATCATGGCGTTGACTTTCATACCCGAAGAGAAATAAGGCCTTTCGGGCAGGTAGGAGATCAGTGCGTTGCTTTGCTCGCTGCGCGGCTCGCCGCATACCAAAATGCTGCCGCTGTCGGGGGTCAGAAGCCCCGAGATCAGCTTGAGCAGGGTGGATTTGCCGCAGCCGTTGGGGCCAAGCAAGCCCACGATCTTGCCGGGCTCGATGACAAGCTCCAGCCCGTCCAGCACGGGAACGCCCTTTTTATAGCTCTTGCAGAGCGCTTTACATTCTAAAATCGGTTGGCTCATTCGTCGTTGTCCTCACTTTCCGCTAAGAATTGCATAAATTGCTGTTTGGTAATGCCCAGCTTTTGCGCGTCCTTGCGTGCGCGCGTCAAATATTCGGTCTGCAAAAGCAGGCGGATATCGGCGATCACGCCCTCGTCCTCAGTCACGAATCTGCCCTTGGTGCCATGGCTGATCACAAGCCTGTCCTGCTCAAGCAGGGTCAGAACCTTTTGCATGGTGTTTGGGTTGACCGATTCCTCATAGGCCAGTGCGCGCACCGTGGGGAATTGGCTGCCGGGCGGGTACTTACCGCCTATGATGTCCAGACGATATTTGTGCAGCAGCTGCTGCGATACCGATGCTTGCGGCATCATTTGACTCACGGAACATCCCTCCTTATATCATTGTACTATTGTACTAATACAATCATACAATATTTTTTTACGTTTGTCAAGAGGGAAGAGAAGAATTTTTCTCCTTCTATCTGTATAGACGCTTTTTTCCGGCCAAAAGTCTGACGGTTTTCGAAAAAAATATCATGTCATGAGACAAATTTGCGGCAGACGTAAGAAAGCAGGAGTCCAAATCAGACTCCTGCCTTCTTGTATTTTCGTGATTTATCGGTGTGCTTCATGATTTATGCACATGCATTTCACGCTGCTTTTATAGTCAATCCTTCTTTTTCTTGATTGCAACGCATGCGCCAAGCAAGAGCAGTGCAATCATTGCGCTGCCGCCGACGATGCTGCCGCAGCCGCCCTCTTGCTCGGGCTGATCTGTGGGCGCTTCGGTTGCAGTAGCCTCGGTTGTGGGAGCCTCGGTCTTTGCGTCGGTGGGTGTTTCGGTTTCTGCCTCGGTGGTGGTATCGGGCTCGGTTGTCTCGTCGGTGGTTTCCTCGCCGTTGTCGTCTTCCTGGCGATACTTGTCAATCGCAGCAACCTGTGCATCGAATGCGGTCTTTGCCTCTGCGGTCAGGGGAGCTGCGTAAATGTAATTGTAGGTCATGGAGTCGTTGCCCGCGCCGCAAACGTACAGTGTATCGTTAACAATCTGAATACGTGTCACGCGGTCAGCGTCCGGCACCTCGATCGAGCCGAGCTTTTCGTAGGTGCTGTCGTTGAGCACCTCGATCGCAGTACCGTCCTTCAAGCCCACCAGCAGCAAATTGCCCTCGTGTGCTACGCAGTATGCGCCGCTTTGCTCAATATAGGCCTGGCAGGTAATGCCTGCGGGATCGATCTTGATGATGCCCGTGCCGCCTTCTACAAGCGAAGCGCACAGCCAGACCGTGCCGTCAGCGTCCACGGCCATGTATTGGCCCTCGTCCAGATGCTTGCCGTCAAGGTCAATGGTGCAATCGGGGTCTGCGAAATCGATCACGCCCTCAATGCCCCAGCTCTTGTACAGCACGGGATTTGCGGGATCGGTCACGTCGTAGCAGTAAAGTGCGTCGTGCTGATAGTTGGACATGACAAAGCACAGGTACTTGTCACCCACCTTGGCCACCTCAACGCCGTTGACGCCGATTTTGGTGCCTGCCTCGTCACCGGGCTCGAGATCGTTCTGATAAACGGGAATTTCCACTACCTCGGTCAGCTTGCCGTTCTCGCCTTGCTGTGCAATGCCAAGGCTTAAGTAGTTGTAGTTGACAGAATACGCAAAGCCAACGTACACGTAGCCACGATCGTCGGCTGCAATGCCCTTTGCATAAGAGAAGGGCGAGCCGGGAAGTGCATTTTCTTCATTGTAGGTATAGTACATGTCGGTGATCTTGCCGACCTGCGTGTCAAGTACGACCACGCCACGCATGCCCGTGCCGCCGTTGAGCGTGCCCATATAGGCGTAACGGCCGTCAGCAGACATGGAAAATCCGCGCATGTTGATGTATGCGGCCATGTAGTATTCCTCGGTTTCGGGAGCTTCTCCCTCC
Source organism: Clostridia bacterium (assembly GCA_017408625.1). Next base: position 5,893 of record JAFQUG010000322.1, read on the forward strand.
CACCACCATGCCTCGTAATTCTCACTCAGGTCGGAGTTGATGTACTCGCCATCCTGACAGAAGAGTCCCTGAAGCTCTGCACCAAGCAGATCCTCCTCGGTGTACTCTGCAGAGGTGACCAGGCACAGGCAGCCCATGCAAAGAGATGCGAACAAAATCAGTGTCAAAAGCTTTTTCATGTCAAATCTCCTTTTCGGATTATTTGGTGATACAAATATTTTCACTTTGTACCATAAGCCCATCATACTACACAGAAGTGCTTTTGTCAAGAGAATCCCTAATCATTCAAGAGAAATCAGCGTTTTAGCCAAATAAAGAGCGAGTGCGTCATGCAATGCGTCTAAAATGGAAAAGCCAAATCCCCGGGGATTTGGCTTTCATTGAAAAACGAAAACCACGCGATAGTCGCGTGGTTCAATAGAGGCTCTGCCGATGAGAGGAAATCCTCCAAATATGGTATAATTAGTATGACATGCCAGTCAAAACTAAAAAAACATATTTGGAGGATTTATCTATGAGTA
>JAFQUG010000323.1 GCA_017408625.1 Clostridia bacterium
ATTCGCAGGGCAGTTTTTCAATAATCGTTTTTTGCTTTTTGGTAAGCTTAACGGTGTTTTTGAACATATCAGACTGATTTCTCAAGCCATAATATCTCAAAACATTGCCTTCAAGCTTCCATCTGCTTTGAATATCGTACACAGTAACTCCTTTCTTCTTCGATATGTTATACTAAACAGCTGTAAAACGAACTTTCGAGTTGTGCTCAAAATCATCATTTTTCCTTAACTGTTTTCCTTTGCGGTGGTGATGGATTTCACGAGCATACGGCGAATAACACCGCATTCCTGCAAAAGATCTTTGGCGGTTTGCTCACTAATTGCATTTGAGCCAACAAGCATTTCAATCCAATATTCTGTCTCGCCACACTCTTTGAGTGCGATATGAAATTTGTTTATGAAATCAGCTTTGCTTGCGGCATAATTTGCTTCGTGGATATTTGCTCCGATAGAGGTCGCACTTCTTACAATTTGATTGACAAGCACACCTCTGCCTTTTCGCGTATCTACCTCATCGCAGACGGCGATTATATGTAAGGCAAGCGCTTTCGCTCTTGTGCGCAGTTCTGAATCTTTCATTGTCTTTCTCCTTTTGGTTTTTGGTGAAGTTTTTGCTTCGCAAAAGTGAAGTTGCTCGCTACGCTCACAGTGAAGTTTTGCTCGCATCCCTCGCAAAGTGAAGTTAAGTTCGCCCCAAACTAATATTCACTTGCGCCGCTTGCGGCGCAAACTTCACTTCGGCGGTAGCCGAAACTTCACTGCCGAAGGCAACTTCACTCGCCGCAGGCGAACTTAGTTGTCGAGCCGACGTGTGAGACACACGACGGACTCGACGTGCCCCGTTCTCGGAAACATATCAACAGGCGTAACCTCGCCAATGGTATAGCCGTTTTCTCTGAACCATTTGCAATCTCTTGCCAGCGTATCGGGATCGCAGGACACGTAAACCACGCGCGGGATTCCCAGCTCTGCAAAGCATTTGACAAGTGCCTCGGTGCTGCCCTTTCTTGGCGGGTCGATGACGGCCACATCGGGGCGTTTGCCGCCGCAGGCGGACAAAATCACCTGCGCGTCACCCGCGTCGTTGCAGATAAAGGTCGCGTTCCCGATGCCGTTTCGCGCGGCATTCTCGCGTGCGCACTCGACCGCCTCGGGCACGATCTCAATGCCCACGAGCTCCTGCGCATCCTTGGCCATACTAAGGCCAATGGTGCCCGTGCCGCAATACAGGTCGATCAGGATCTCACTGCCCGTCAAGCCCGCGCGCTTACGCGCAAGGCCGTATAAAAGCTCCGCTCCCTCGCGGTTGACCTGATAGAATGCGGCGGGGGCTATGCGGAAGGTAAGGCCGCACAGCTCGTCCACAATATATTCGTTTCCCCAAAGCGTGCGGTATTCCTTGCCCAGCACCACGTTGGTATTCTTCTCATTAAAATTGAGCACGATGCCCGAGACCTCTGCAAACTTGGCAGTCACCTCGGAAACCAATGCCCTCTCTGCGGGCATGCTGCGGCCATTGAGCACCAAGCACAGCATGACCTGCTCCGAGTTCTTGCTCTGCCGCAGATAAATATGGCGTAAAAGCCCCTTGCCGCTGACCTCGTCGTATGCCTTGATGCCGTGAGAGTCGCAAAAGGCACAGACAAACGCCACGATCTCGCCAAATATTTCGGGCTGCAACGCGCACTTATCCGCCTTGACCAAATTGTGCGTCTTGGACGCAAAAAAGCCCGCCTCCATGCCGCTCTTTCCCTGCTTGACCGGGTACTGCCCCTTATTGCGGTATCCGCGCGTCACACCGGTCGTGCGCACGGGTGCGACCGCTACGTCGGGCAAGCCCACCTTGCGAAAGGCATTTTGCACGTAAGCGCGCTTGCATTCCAGCTCGTGCGCATAGGTCACGTAGCGGTGCACGCAGCCGCCGCATGCGTCGGGTGCGCGGCAAAAGACCTCGGTATCTCGCACGTCCGAGGCCTTTTCAATGCGCAGCACTCTGCCAACGGCATAGGTGGCGGTATCCTTGATGATTGAGATCCTGACCGCATCTCCCGTGACTGCGCCGCGCACAAAGACGGTCTTGCCCTCGATGTGCCCGACACCGCTGCCAAGGTTGTTGATGTCGGTGATCTCTACCGTATATTCACTCCCCTTGGGGAGCAAAACTCTCTCGTTTTTGTCCATCAGACGTAAAATTCCTTCATGTCGTCAAGTCTCAGACAGCCCAGATAGCCGCCGTCCTTGACGCCGCAATTGATATTGACGCCGCCGTTGCCAAACCAGATTCTGCCGTTGCCGCCGTTTTCCTCGGTGGTGGGCAGGTGACCGACGATCACGGTCTTATTCTTGTAAAGGCGCTTGGTAAGATCCAGGGGCTCGGACATGAACGCCTCGGGCTCCAGATCCTCAAGATCCATATCGGGATCAAAATCCGCAATGCCCGCATGCACCAACAGGTAATCCTCACCGTCCACGCGCACCTGCTCGTAAAGTGCCATGTCGGACAGGTAATCGATCACGCCCTCGCGCATCTCGCTATCCAGCTCGCGGAATGCGTCCAAGGTCGCCTGGCCGCCGTTTGCCACCCATTTCTGCATGTCTGCAATAAAATCGGCATCGGGGGTCTGCTCGCCCGACAGCATTTTTTCAAAGCCCGCCAGCATGCGCACAGCAAGATAGTCGTGCTCACCCGCGATGGCGTATACATTATAGCGCACGCTCAAGTCTCCGATCAATTCCATCGACTGCTCTCCATAGTCCACAATGTCGCCAAGCACGTACAGAATGTCGGTATCTTTGAGGCCGATCTTTTCGATCATGGCCTTGAATTTATCATAATTTCCATGTAAATCAGATACTACGTATGTCATATTCCTCTCCTTTTATACAACAGTCACCCGGCAGCTTTTGACCACGTCGGTCTGCACCTCGGGCGCAACCTCGGCAATCAGCGCGCAAAGACGCGCGCAAATGGGTTGTTCGGTGTAAAAATGTCCTGCGACCAATAAATTCAGCCTTGCGGGCTCGGAAAGCTGCGAATACTTCAGCTCACCCGTCAGGAAGGTATCCGCGCCTGCCGCCAAGGCTACACCGATCTCATCCTTGCCGCTGCCGCCGACCACGGCCACGCGGCTGACAACCTTGCCCGCATCCGAGCAAAGCACAGCGGGGCATCCAAGCGCATCCTTGACCTTGGCCGCAAACTCTGCAGCCGACACAGGAGCAGGCAGATCGCCCACGCGCATAATGCACTCTTCTCCCGTGACCTCTATGCTCTCAAGCCCGACAAGGCCTGCTAAAATATCGTTGACGCCACCCTTTGCCGCGTCGATTCTGGTATGAAACGAGATGGCCGCCACACCGCTCTTGCAAAGCGATATTACCTTTGCACCCAGAGGATCGTCGGCATCGACTACCTTCAGCCCATCCCACAGCATGGGATGATGCGAAAAGACCACGTCATAGCCCTCGGCCACAGCCTTGTCCACTACGGCAGCAGTCGCGTCCAGCGCGACCAGTACCTTTTTCACTTCTCTGTCAGGCTCGGGGCAAACGTTCAGCCCGTCCTTATCCCAGTCGCAGCCCAGCTCTCGGGGCACGACCGCGCTCATTGCGCGAAAAAATTCTCTGACTGTCATACTGACTCCTTATTCCTTCTCTTTGATGCGGGCGTGCAGCGCGTCGATCTTTGCAAGCATACCAAGCTCAAACTCCGCGTCCTTGCCGCCCATGCGTTTACCGTCCGCGCTCGTTTGCAAAAGACGGCGTTTATTTTCCAACAACTCCGCGAGCAGCGGGTGCATTCTTTCTATGTTATGGCTGCCAAACCACAAGGCCATGTCGTCCTCGGAGCGCACCACGCCGTCGTATTCGGCGCAAATGATCTGGTACACCTTCTCTTCCTTGACCAAGGTCTGGTCAAGAATACAAAATCCGTTTTCTAAGAGGTACGCGCGCAGAATCTCCGCATGCGACATGGGCTGCAGCACAAGACGGATGCGTGCGTCGCGCGTCCAGGGAGCTGCCTCGATGATGGACGCGATCAGCTCACCCCCCATGCCGAAAATGGTAATGTCCTCGGGGGCATACTGTTGTATGCCGTCAAGCCCGGGGGTGCAGACGGCCGTAATGCGGTCGCCAAGCCCCGCCGCGGCAATATTGCGCTTGGCGTTCTCCACGGGGCCGCGGTTGATGTCTGATGCGACGGCGCGCGGGCAAATGCCGTTCCCGCATGCATATATGGGCAGATGCGCGTGATCCGAGCCTACGTCCGAGAGCACCTTGCCCCGACGCAGATACGGGATCGCGCCTGCCAGTCTTTGATCAAATTTCTTTTCTCTTTTCATGATGTAAAACTATGGGGGCGAGTGGACACTCGCACTTCACGTAGGGGAGGATATCATCCTCCCGCACGCGAGCAGGCGAGCAAGCGTTGAAATCACACAATCAAAAACCGTTTTCGTGCGGGAGGATGATATCCTCCCCTACGTTTTTGATTCGTCCGCCCCGCCCCTTTGTCCCGCTTACTTGTCTGCCAGGTAAGCGTTGAGCTTTGCTACCAGCTCGTCAGCGTCGGTGCCGTGAACTGCGCAAGCATCCTCGATGCTCTCACCTCTGGAAGCGGGGCAGCCTAAGCAGTGCATGCCGATCTCGAAAAAGAAACGAGCCGTGCCCTGATCGTAATCCAGAACGTCGCCGATAATGCTATTCTTGGTAACCTTCATGATTTTGTCCTCCGTAAAATGAATATAGTTTTACATATACTATTATACAAATTTGAGCAGGATATGTCAAGCGTAATTTTTGGATAGATTTCGCTCGTTGCGACGAGCGACTCGGGGCGCTGCCAGTTAAGTATTAGATGCTGGATTTCGCAGAAGTCCAGCATCAGGGTGGCGTCACTAACACTCGAACGTATAACAACATTTACACGCCACCATGCCTTAAAAAAGGCTTGATCCAAACTTTCATAATGAAATCCTTAGGGATATGAAAATTCCCGCATTTTTTGCTTTACAAATGCACAAATATATGGTATAATGTTATGATTATTCCCTTGCGAGAGAAAGGAGCTGCTGTCATGAAGGCAAAAAAACAAGCCGAGGTGCAAAAAAGCACGCCGGTTTTACTGATCTTTTGTGCACTGAGTGCCCTGTTTGGCAGCGGTGCCATCATCGGGATCACCGTACTGAGCAATCCCACGCTGCAATGGCTGATGCTCTCGGCTCTGATTCCGCAATACCTCATCTGCGCCGCCGTTGTGTTTTTGGTCGTGCTGGGCTACGGATCGATCTATCCGCCCATTGCGTATCTGACGCTGCCGGCCTTAGTGCTTGCCTGCGGCGTGCGCACCACGTTTGCCTCCGCTCCCTTTGTCAACGGTCTTGCCATTGCGCTGATCTTCCTTGTGCTGTCGGGTGCATCGGTGACTGCCTCGGTGTGGGCATGGCACAAATTCCCCGTGCCGCTCAAGCGGCCGCGCAGATCGCTGCCCACAATTCTTGCCCTCTCGGGCATCAGCCTTGCCGCGATTCTCTCACTTTCGCTCTTTATCAAGGTGTTTGACGGTCGACTGGACTCGTTACAGACCGACAAAACGGTTGCAGGCTTTGGCCAGATGCTGTATTATCTGGAAAACAGCGGACAACCCTTTACCACGCTGCTCTCGGGCGCACCGCAAAGCTACTTTGGCACGCAATTCGCGCCGCTTTGGTATCTGCTCCTGCCCTTTTACGCACTGTTCTCTCACAGTCCGCGCAGCATACTTGCCGTAGGCATTGCGCTTTACGTGCTCATGCTGAGTGCCGTCATTCCCCTTTGGCGCATTTGCCGCCGGCTCTCACTCTCGCCCCTACAAAGCGCAGGGCTGTGTGCAGCCTTGGCTCTATGCCCCTTGCTCATCGGCGGCAGCTCGTCCGGCATGGCACTCTCCATGCTCTCACTGCCTTTGATGCTGTGGATTGCCGACACGCTTTCGGGCAAACGCCCCTATCTTGCGCTGATTCCGCTGATCTTAAGCCTTTGCATCGGATTTGAGACCTCGGTCTGGGCGGTGTTCTTGTGCCTCTATCTTGCGCTGAGTGCAGCACCCCAAAGCAAACGCGCAGCCCTGGTCTGCACCGCCGTGTCCGCAATCGGTGCACTTGCAACAGGCATCTACCTTGCCATAGTGCAAAGCCCCGTGCTGACAAATTTGTTCTCGGGCATCGGATGGCAGATTGGCCAAAAGCTTATGTTCCTGCTGCTTTTGCTGCTGCCTTGTGCGTTGCTTCCTCTGCTTACAAAGCAAAAGTCCGCATTTGTGCTGCTCATTCCTCTCGTACTGTTCCATCTGGTGGCAGACGCCCGCACCTTCAGCGGCGTGTTCTGCACTTACGCTTATCCCGCCGTCGCGGCTGTCTTTGTACTCTCGGCACAAGGCCTTGCCAATCTCAAAGCAGAGATCAAGGGCATTCCCCTTGCCAAGGTACTGCCCGCCGTCGCACTTTGCGCCTCGTTTCTGCTGGCCGCCCCCTATGCGTCAACGCTGGTCGATCTTTACGCGTCGCCCACCGAAGAGGAGCAGGCCGACGCAGAGAGCATGCACGAGCTGCTTGACATGATCCCGCAAAATGCATCGGTCACGGCGTCTGACAGCCTGCTTTGTGCACTGCATGCCCGCGCATGGCTGTTCTCACTGGACGCAGACCCCGAAAGCCCCGACACCAACGTCATAGTGCTTGATCTGCGTGAGGACTTTGTTCCCTCGGGGATGGAGCAATACGACGTGGCATATTATCAGGCTCTGGGATACACGCTCAGAGAGGATATGAGTCGGCAGGGGCTTCTGGCAGTGCTTTACAAATAGCATCGAAATTCTTGCAAAGCTCTTGCGAAGCAAGGCGTTATGTGATATACTATAAACAGAAAATATTGAAATTGAGATAAAGGTTAGGTAAAAAACAATGATCGTTGCACTTGAAGAGGCAAGACTTGCCTTAGTAAATATGAGAGCAGACCTGCGTGAGCTTGGCGAGCAGCTCAAGATCGAGCAGGCCAAGGCCACCGTAGAGGAGCTGGAGCAGCAGACATCCGATCCCGCTTTCTGGAACAACCAGGAAAAATCCTCCAAGGTGCTGCAGACCATCAAGCAGCAAAAGGATAAGATCGAGAGCTATGAGGCACTCTGCACCCGCCTGGAGGACGCCATCGTGCTTGCCGAGATGGCCATTGACGAAAACGATGAGAGCTGTGTGGACGAGGTACAGGCCGAGCTTTCCGAGATCACCGCGATCACCGAGAAAAAGCGCACCGAGGTATTGCTCTCGGGCGAATATGACAGAAATAACGCCATCATCTCCTTCCACCCCGGTGCAGGCGGCACCGAGGCACAAGACTGGTGTCAGATGCTTTACCGCATGATCACCCGCTGGTGCGAGGCAAACGGCTTTAAGGTCAAGCTGACCGACTGGCTGGACGGTGATGATGCAGGACTCAAGTCCGCAACCATTTTCGTCGAGGGTGAGAATGCTTACGGATTCCTCAAAAGCGAGAACGGCGTGCACAGACTTGTGCGTGTTTCCCCGTTTGACTCGGCAGGACGCAGACAGACCTCGTTTGCATCCATCGAGGTCATGCCCGAATTCGACAAGCTGGACGATGTGGTCGTGCGCGAAGAGGACTATGATTTCGTCACCTTCCACTCCAGCGGTGCGGGCGGTCAGAACATCAACAAGGTCTCCTCTGCGGTTCGTTTGATCCATAAGCCCACAGGCATTGTGGTTGCTTGCCAGACCGAGCGTTCGCAGCTGCAGAACAAGGAAACCGCGATGCGCATGCTGAAATCCAAGCTCATGGAGATCAAGATCAAGGAAAGACTTGACACCATCGACGAGATCAAGGGCAACAAGACCAAGATCGAATGGGGCTCTCAGATTCTCTCCTACGTATTCATGCCCTACACCTTGGTCAAGGACCTGCGTACCGGCTTTGAAACCGGTGACGTCGAGGCAGTCATGGACGGTGAGCTGGACGGCTTTATCAATGCATACCTGAAATCCATTTCCCAGTAATAAAAAATCAATTCTATATAAATCATTTCGCCGCGAGCGAGAAAGGCTGATCGTATGAAACCTTTACTTTCCGCACAGGCCGCCAAGGCCAATGATATGCACACCATCAATATCCTGGGTGTTTCCGAGGAAACTTTGATCGACCGCGTTGCGCAAAGCGCATTCAATACGCTGCAGGCCGGCGGTTACGATCTGTTAGCCCCCTGTATTCTTTGCGGCTCCGGCAATAACGGTGCCGACGGTCTGGCTCTGGCTTGTCTGCTCAAAGGACTTGGCTACAATGCATCTGTGGTATATTTGGGCAAGCTGTATTCCATCGCTGCTCCCACCGCAAAAAAGAAGAACGGCACGCTCCCCGATGCTCCTGTGATCGAAAGAGACAAGCTGGGCACGCCCGATCTGCAGATCATGAGCGAAAAGTGTCTGGCTTACTATCACAGAGCGCAAAACCAGGGCGTTGAGATCCTGACCGACCGCATGCCCGAAACCATTACAGTGTTCATCGACGCCATTTACGGTACGGGACTGAACGGCGCGCTGGACAAGGATACCTGCGAGATCATCCGAACGGTCAACCAAAGCGGCATCCCCGTTCTCTCGATCGATATTCCCTCCGGCGTTTTTGCCAATACGGGTGAAACGGCGCAGCAGGCGATCCGCGCAACCGAGACTATGGTCGTGCAAAGCGTCAAAATCGGC
>JAFQUG010000324.1 GCA_017408625.1 Clostridia bacterium
ACAGGAGCGAATAGGATGCGGTATTGACGTCCACACCGACTGCGTTGACACAGTCCTCGACCACGCCTCCCAGTGCCTGGTCAAGCCTTGCCTGCTTCATGTCGTGCTGATACTGGCCAACGCCAATGCCCTTGGGATCGATCTTGACAAGCTCTGCCAGCGGGTCCTGCAGTCTTCTTGCGATCGAAACCGCGGAGCGTTGCATGACGTCGAAATCCGGGAACTCCTCGGCTGCCAGCTTGGACGCGGAATAGATGGACGCGCCTGCCTCGTTGATGATGATATACTTACAACCCGACTCGGGCATCTCGCGCAAGATTCCCGCAATGAAGATCTCACTTTCCTTGGAGGCCGTGCCGTTGCCGATGGCCACCACGTCCACGTGATACTTTTTGATCATATACTTGATGATGCGCTTTGCCTCCTCAATGCGGTGCTGCGACTTGGTGGTGGGGTATACCACGGCGGTATCCAGCACCTTGCCCGTCTTGTCCACCACGGCGGTCTTGCAGCCGTTGACGTAACCGGGGTCAAAGCCAAGCACGGTCTTGCCCTTCAGAGGGGCTTGCATGAGCAGATGTGAAAGGTTATCCGCAAACAGCTTAATCGCGCCCTCACAGGCCTGATCAAACATGTCGTTTCGGATCTCACGCTCGATCGAGGGAGCAATCAGACGCTCGTAGGAATCGATCACTGCTGCGGAGAGATACTTGTTTGCAGGGCTTTCGGGGTTGGTGACCACGCAGTGGAACAGATAATTGAGCACGATATCCGCGCCCACGGTCAGCGTGACCTTGAGATACTCCTCCTTCTCGCCGCGGTTGATGGCCAGAATGCGGTGTGCGGGGATCTTTTTGAGCGGCTCGTTGTACTCGTAGTACTGCGCGTAAACGCTGTCCTCTTCCTTGGCCTTTTTGCAGAAAAGCTCGCCAAAGTCAAAGGTCTGACGGCGCAGCGCCTTTCTGTACTCGGCATTGTCAGAGACGTCCTCGGCAATGATATCGCACGCGCCCGCCAGTGCCTCCTCGGCACTCGCCACGCCCTTTTCCTCGGAAATAAAGCTCTCGGCATACACCTCAAGCGCAGGATCGTAAGAATCCTTCTGCGCCATGATAGCCTCGGCCAACGGCTCAAGTCCCTTCTCTCTTGCCACACTTGCGCGCGTTTTGCGGTGCGGGCGGAAGGGGCGGTAAATATCGTCCACCTCGGTGATGGTCTTGGCGTTCTCGATCGCCTTCTCGATCTCGGGCGTCAGCTTGTCCTGCGCCGCGATCAGATCCTTGACCTCCTGCTTTCTCTTTTCAATGTTGCGCAGATAGGTCAGTCTGTCCTCCAAGGCGCGCAGCGTGGTATCGTCCAGGCTTCCTGTCACCTCTTTACGGTAACGGGCAATAAACGGAATGGTGTTGCCCTCGTCCATCAGGGCGATGGTATCGATCAGTCTTTGTGTTTCAATGTTGAGCTCCTTGCTCAGTGTAGCAATAATGTCCATTTGGGTATTTCCTTTATCTTGGGTATTTTACTTTTCAATTTTCACAAGAACCGCGTCGCCCTCACCAAGCGTCATGCGGTAAATGCCATCCTCGCTTTCCAGCGCGATGAACGCGCCGTCCTCGGAATCAAATACAGCGACCATTCCCTCTGCGCGGAAGGAAAAATCGTTTTCGTTTTCGTAATCACGGTTGGCAAACAACACGTAGCCGTCCGTGAACACGCCCACGGTCAGCTTGTCACCTTGTACGCTGTCCACAGGTCCTGCTGCGCCGCTCAGATACTGCACGTATCTTTCATTCGGCATCTCGCCCAAGTGATACACGCCCAGCGACTGCTGCTCGTTCAAAATAGAGCCCACCGCCTGCAGCTCGCGGTTGATGTCCGCGATCATGTAATAGTGCGGCAGCGTCTCGCCCGCTCGCGAAATCATGCCGTTCTTCCAATGCCAGAATTCATCATCCTCGGTATTGGCCATGCCGGGCGTCCAATAGGTAAAGTAGGAGAGGCGCGCAGAGCCGTACGCCAGCGACTGCCAGACCTCCCAGCGAAGCTCACCGTCGGTCAGATTGCGGTAAGGGCCGTGCTCGACTACCAGGATAATGACCATGAACGGAATGCCCGTTTTGAGCGACTCGTTTCTGATCTGCTCAATATTGGTGAAAAATCCCGCTCTGTCCACGTTCTCGTATTCGGATGCACCGCCAAAGGTGGAATCGTAGATCTGCTGCTCACGCGCGTTTGCAAAGGTCTTTTTCTGCTTTTGCGCCCCCTTGAGGAAATGATAGTGGTCGTAGCTGATGATGCTCGGCTTGACCTTAGCGGTATATTCCGCCAGGTGATCCTCATAGGTGGGATTGCCCAGCTGCTGGGGAGAGGCGTAGTTGGGGAACAGATTGATATATGCCTCATGCGCGGGATCAAGCTCTGCAAGAATTTCGCGGATCTCTGCCAGTGCGTCGAATGCGGATGCATTCGGCTCGTCCACGATGTGATAGCCAAACAGCGCGGGGTGAGCCCCGTACTTCTCTACCACGCCTGCCAGATACTCGCGTCTTTTTTCGGGAATGCTCATGGCACGGTAGATATCTCCGTCCGATACCATGACCTTCATGCCGCGCTCGTATGCGGCATCCAGTACCAAAAGGTTGGTCTCGGGGTCAAATTCGGCAAGCATGAGGGTAAAGCCCGCATCCTTGACTCTGTCAATCTCCTCGGTGGCAAAGCTGCCATCCTTGCGATAGATAAACTCTTTTGTGATTCCACACCAGTAAGTAATCGGATATTGCATCTTCGATCCTCCTTATTTCTTTTGCAGTAATGCGATCTCACGGTCGTCAAGATATCTCCATTGACCGCGGTCAAGCGAGGGGTCGAGCGTCAAAGGGCCAAAGCTGACGCGCTCCAGGTACGTGATCTGGTTGTGCACCGCCTCCATCATCAGCTTGATCTGATGGTATTTGCCCTCGGTCAGCGTGATCCTGCCTTCCCTCTCACCGTCAAGCACGACCGTGCAGGGCGCGGTGACGTAACCGCCGATGTCCACGCCGCTCTCAAGCGCAGCAACGTCTGCCTCGGACAGCGGAAATTTGACGCGAAAGGCGTAGGTTTTTGCCACGTGGCTCTTGGGCGCAAGCAGCCTATGTGAGGTGTCGCCGTCGTTGGTCAGCAGCATCAGCCCCAATGTATTCTTATCAAGGCGACCGCAGGGGAAAAGGCCGATCTTTTGCAGCTCCTCGGGGAGCAGCTCGATCACGGTGGGAGATTTTCCGTCCTCGGTTGCGCTGACGTAGCCCTCGGGCTTGTTGAGCATGATATAGGTAAACTTGCGATAGCAAACCGGCGTGCCGCAGTACACGACGCGCACAGCGTCGGGATCGACCTGCATATCCGCCTTGCGTGCCACCACGCCGTCCACCGTGACTCTGCCGCTCCTGACCGCAGACGAAATCTGCGAGCGCGACGCAATACCGGTGGAAGAGATCATCTTATCCAGTCTCATAGCCCTCTCCTTCCCATTTTCCAACAACATATTATACCATAAAATCCTTGCTTTGTAAACTGTTTTTTTGTCTCCCGCTCCATTTTCATGATTTTGAACACATCACGCCCGCCCGATTTGTACAAGTGTGCGAAGTGGCAAATCTTGACGGCTTTTCTTGTTTATGCTATAATGAAAAAAGCAAGCAGTCAATCACGTGTCACAGTGGACAGTTCTCAGTAACGCTGCGCATCACAGAGAACCGTCCCCGGTAACACTCGGTAACCCAAAACCACACACTCTCTTTTAGTTTCAACCGGCAAACCAAGAACAAAACACCAATTTAGCAAACGATTCGCGCAGAGCAAGTGTTACAGGGGACGGTTCTCCGTGATACCTGCGGTGTTGCCGAGAACTGTCCCCTGTGATGCGCGAAGCAACAATTTTTAAGCAAAATCAAACTGCACAGAGGACCGTCCCCTGTGCTCCCTGGATGAACGGAGGAATGACAATATGAAATCATTTCTGAATTTACTAAAATGGCTGGGGATTTCAATACTTTTTTATCCATTGCTTTTGCTTCTTGCATTCCTTGAAAATAATGGAAACGTCGGCGGCCTGTTTTGGTTGGAAATTTTCATAATTGCCATGGTTGTTGGAGTATTGCTCTTTCTCTTTTGCGATTTTGAATTGGCAAAAAAAATCAAAAATGCAATAAAAAAAGCAAAAAATAAAAATGATCAATAGGCGTTGAAATCAAGTATAGCAAGGGCCTGTTCCCTGTTACGCGCACTTTCTAAAAGCCGAGAATTATGCCCAATATAAGCAGAAAATCCCCCTTGACCGAAGGATTGAAACATGATATAATACAAAAGACAACAACACCGAAAGGAAGGCGAATTTTATGGATCTGACCTACCATCTTTCCTACGACGTTCTGCACAAGGGGACCCTCTCTCCCCGTGCTTATTTTATTCCCTATCACTCTGCCGAAGCTGCTGCGCGCGATCTGCGCGACCAAAGCCAGCACTTTGTCAGCTTGAACGGTGATTGGGACTTTTTGTTTTATTCGACCTGTCAAGAGCTCCCTGACATTTTAGCCGACAACTATCCCGACAAGACCCCCGACAAGATCGAGGTGCCCCGCTCCTGGCAGACCATGCTTGGCCGTGGCTACGACACCCCCAACTACACCAACGTGACCTATCCCTTCCCGATAGATCCCCCTCATATCCCCGAAAATAACCCCTGCGGCGTTTATATGCGCGATTTCTACGTGCACCCCGCCATGCTGCAAAAGACCGTGTGCATCAATTTTGAGGGCGTGGACTCCTGCTTCTACCTCTTTGTCAACAATCAGTTTGCCGCCTACAGCCAGGTCAGCCACATGACAAGCGAGATTGATATTACCCCCTATCTGCACGAGGGTGTCAACTCACTCAAGGTGCTGGTTTACAAGTGGTGCGAGGCAAGCTACCTCGAGGATCAGGACAAGTTCCGCTGGTCGGGCATTTTCCGCGACGTCTATCTGCTTTTGCGCGATCCCGTGCATATCGTGGATATTTACAATCACCCCAAGGTAGCTGACGATTTTGCAAGCGCAGAGCTCTCTTGCGAGCTGACGCTTTCGGGCAAGGCGCAGTTGTCCTATTCCCTGTCCGCTCCCGACGGAGCAACCGTGGCCTCGGGCAGTCTGATGGCAGACGGAGAGGCCGAGATCAAAATCTCTGTTGACACCCCCGAATTGTGGTGCGACGAGATCCCCAATCTCTACACCCTGCACCTGCACTCGGGCAGCGAATTCATCGACATTCCCGTAGGCTTCAAGCACGTGCGTATTGCAAACAGTGTGCTGTATATCAACGGGCAGAAGGTCAAGGCCAAGGGCGTCAACCGCCACGACAGCCATCCTGTGCTGGGTTCGACCACGCCCATGGATCACATGATCCGCGACCTTGAGATCATGAAGCAGCACAACGTCAATACCGTGCGCACCAGCCACTACCCCAACGATCCGAGATTCTTGACGCTTTGCGACCGCTACGGCTTTTACGTGGTGGACGAGGCAGATCTTGAGACCCACGGCATGGCCATGGTGGGCAGATGGGACGAGCTTTCCGACTCCCCCGACTGGACCGAGAGCTACGTGGATCGCGCACAGCGCATGATGGAGCGCGACAAGAACCACGCTTGCGTGCTGATGTGGTCGGTCGGTAACGAAATGGGCGTTGGCCGCAACCATGAGGCCATGGCAGACTACTACCACAGCCGTATGCCCGGTTGCCTTGTGCACTGGGAGGACAAATCCCGCCGCAATACCGATCATATCCGCACCATTTACAAGGATAAGACCGACGAGGAGATCCGCGAGCTTGTCAAGGATGATCATCTTGATATTGAGAGCCGCATGTACCCCGAGCTTGCCGAGATCAAGGACGTATATTTCGACCGAAAGCTGTTCTCCAAGCCCCTGTTCCTTTGCGAATACTCCCACGCCATGGGCAACGGCCCCGGATGCCTTGCCGATTACTGGAATCTGATCTACACGCACGACTCGTTCTTTGGCGGCTGCGTTTGGGAATTCATTGACCACGCGTGCGCCATCGGAGACGTTTATACCAACCCCAAATTCCGCTATGGCGGGGACTTTGGCGACACCCCGCACGACGGCAACTTCTGCACCGACGGCCTGGTCTATCCCGATCGCCGTCCGCATACGGGTCTTTTGGAATACAAGCAGGTCATCAAGCCCTTCCGCGCCACCTTTGATCAAAGCACGGGAACGTTGACGCTGACCAATCTGCGCTACTTCACCTCGCTTTGCGACCTTGACCTGCATTGGAAACTGGAGTGCCGCGGCAAGGTAGTCGCTTGCGGCAATATCCCCGCGCCCGACGTCGCTCCCCAGACAAGTGCAGATTTCCATCTTGATACCGACGCACCCCTTTCGGATTGCGCATACCTGACCGTCACCATGACCCAAAACACCGACAAGGTATGGGCGGCTGCAGGCCACGAGGTCGGCTTTGCGCAATTTGAGATCGAAACGCCCGCTACGGCAAAAGCACCGCTCGGCACAAAGGCCTCGCCTTATGCATTCGTCAAGGCGACACAGGAGGACGATAAGATCACCGTGACCACCGCAAATACGGTTTACACATTCAAGGGCGGCTTGATCGCAGGCATTTGCGATCACGGAAAGCAGCTGCTGACCTCCCCCATGACGCCTACCGTCTGGCGCGCGCCCACAGATAACGACAGAAATATCCGTAACGACTGGCAGCGTCTTGGACTGCATACCGCAACCGTGGCCTGCACGGGCTGCGAGATCACAGAGCAGACCGATGCATTCGTCAAGGTCAAGGCAACCGTGACACTTGGCAACGAGGGCTCTGATCCGATCGCCAAGATGTATGCAACCTACACTGTATATGCCGAGGAGGGCTTAGCTGTCGATATCGACACCGAGATCCGCGAGGATCTGCCTCACCTGCCTCGCTTTGGCCTGCAGTTTACCATGCCCGAGGGCACCGAAAACCTGACCTACTTTGGCAGAGGCCCCGTGGAAGCCTATGCGGATAAGCATCACGCTTCGCACGTAGGGCTATTCCGCACCACCGCCACCGACAATCACGAGCCCTACGTTTTCCCCCAGGAAAACGGCGCGCACGCGGACACCCGCTGGGCCTGCTTCTCTTCTCTGGTCGGCCATGGCATCGCGGCCTTGTCCACATCCCGCGTGTTCAGCTTCAACTGCTCGCACTTCACGCCTGCACAGCTGACCGAGACCGCGCACAACGACGAGCTCGTTCCGCTTGCAGAAACGGTCGTCAACCTTGACTACCGCCACGACGGCATCGGCTCCAACTCCTGCGGCCCGGCTCTTCTCCCCAAGTGGCAGTTTGCGGAAAAGAAGTTCACCTTCACGCTTCGCCTGCTGCCCGCATTCGTCGAAGGCATTGATCTGTTCGACGAGATTGGAAGACAATAAAATTCAAACCCCCCGCCGAATGCTCGGCGGGGGATCTTGCTTTACTATGTAATTTTAATCCTTCTTTTTGCCAATGACAAGCGCGCCAAGACAAATGCAAGCAAGCAGTGCCACAGAAGCGGTCACGGATTGGCAACTCAAAGGATCTTCCACCAAAATATCAGTGGGTTCTGTTTCGGACAAAGGTGCTTTTGTGCTCTCTTGCGCAGGCTCGGTGGTCATCTGCTCCGGGGGGACTTCTTCCGTTATCTCTTCCGTAGTCACCTCGGCAGATTCCTCTCCCGCCTCTTCGGTTGTTTGTTCCACCGTCTCCTCGGTTATCTCCTCGGTTGTCT
Source organism: Clostridia bacterium (assembly GCA_017408625.1). Next base: position 7,799 of record JAFQUG010000324.1, read on the forward strand.
CCTCGGTCGGTTCTTCGGTCAGTTCCTCGGTTGGTTCTTCGGTCGGCTCCTCGGTTATCTCCTCGGTCGGTTGTTCCATCGGCTCTTCCGTAAGCTCCTCGGACGACTCCTGTGTGGGCTCTTCGGGTGCTCCCTGGTCGGGATCATCGGGTGAGGCTGCAGGGCCTGTTACCACTTCTCGAATTTCACCGCAAAAATCACATTCCGTATCCAAGTAATCCCAATAGTAATGCCCTGTCCTCTCGCGGAACACGAATTCTCTGGATAATTCAGCACGGCAATCCGCACAATACACGACCAGATCAAATCCTCCATCCTCCGTACATGTTTCAAGTACGAGATTTTCAGTCACCGGCTCGGTTGCTATATGCGAGTCGCAATCACGGAAAATCACCTTTGCCTCCACCAAATAAACGTCATTTCCGTCGCCCATGGTAATTTGCCTCCAGCTCTCTCTTGAGCCTTGATAATCCACCGTGGACAGACCGGAGCAGCGATAAAATGCATTGTCACCGATCTCGGTCACACTGGTGGGGATGCAAATCAACCTGAGATTTTTGCAATATCTGAACATCCACCGACCTATATATTCCACACCATGTGGAATTGTTATGCTTTCAAGCTCGCTACAGCCTTGGAAGGCCACATCACCAATGCTTGTTACACTGTCCGGCAGATCGATGTTCTTCAGTGAAGCGCATCCTTCAAAAGCACCTGCAGCAATACTCGTAAGCCCATCGGGAAGCGACACGTTGACAAGACTGATGCAGCAGTAAAACCATGCTTTTCCGATACTTGTCAATCCGCTTGGCAGTTCAATACTTTCCAAGCTGTAACAATCGCAAAAAGCATAATCTCCTATGACGGTCACGTTATCGGAAATTGTGAGATTCTTAAGACTTGCGCAGCCATAAAATACATATTCTCCGATTGCAGTCACACTTTGAGGAATCCCGATGCTGACAAGCTCACTGCACTCATAAAAGGTTTTATCTTCAATACAAGTCACTCCCTCGGGAATCGTAATGCTTTTAAGACTGCAGCAACAATCAAATGCTTCATTACCAATTTCTGTAATGCTGTCCGGAAGAGTAATCTGCTCAAGGCTGCAGCAATCTGCAAAGGCGCCGATGTCGATCCTTGTTACACCATCGGGAATACGAATGCTTTTCAAAGCACTGCAGCCACGGAACGTACCGTTCTCTATACACGTCAATCCTTCCGGCAATATAATATTGGTCAAGCTGACACAGTCTCTAAATACATCCATACCAAGCGATTCGACACTGCCGGGAATCTCAATGCTTTCAAGGCTGCTGCAATTCTCAAAGGCACAGGAGTCAATCTCCGTAATGCTATCCGGAATTTCTATATGCTTCAAGTTCACACAGTCTTTAAAAGCATTGTAGGAAAGAATTGTCACAGAATCGGGAATGCTGATGCTGACTAAGCTTGTACAGCCGCGAAATGCATGAATGCCAAAGCCTTCCAAACCGTCATTCAGGTGAATGTCGGCAAGGCTTGCACATCCGTCAAAGGCATTCCATCCAATATTTTTGACACTGGCCGGTAAATGGATCGCGTTCAAGGCTGAACCGGCAAACGCTGCACGCCCGATCAACGTTACGCCGTCCGGAATGACCACGCTTTCAAGGCTGACGCAATCGACAAACATACCCGTTTCAATTCTTGTCAAGTTTTTGGAAAGCTTAATACTCGTAAGGCTCTTACAGTTTTTGAAGGTATACTCCCCGATACTGACAACGCTGTCCGGAATACTGATGCTCTTCAAGTCAACACAATCCATAAATGCACAATGCCCAATTCTAGTTACGCTTTCGGGGATACTGACACTGACAAGATTCCCACACCCGCGGAAATTTGAATCTCCGATCGCGGTGACTCCCTCGGCAATTTTCACCGTTTCGATATCGCTCTTATAAGAATACCACGGCACCGAGGTCTCGGAATAGCACCAAATCGGACCGTTACCCGAAATACTCAGCACACCGTCACTGTTCAAATGCCAGATCATGCCGTCGCCACACGAGCCGCCGTCCACAAAATCGGTTGCTTCAGTATCCACAGGCAGCAACCATACGCCTATGGATATAAAAACGACAGAAAAAACTATGAGTAATATTTTTTTCATCTCACATCACTCCTTGAGTATACATTCGCTTTATTATAACACAATCGCTTTGCTTTTGCAATTCTTTTTCATCACTAAATGCAATCTGCCATTCATCGGTGATTGCCGCTCCCTGCAACCGATTAAGATTCAGTAATTCTGATCAAGACATTCGCCTCACGGAAACAGCCCCGAATGGGTTCGGCTCCCGTTCGGCTACGAAAGCCCTTGCATATGCAAGGGCTTTCAAGCGTTATTCTGAATTTTACATGATGTTATGCATTCTTGTTTTTCTTACCAATCATAAGTGCGCCAAGGCAAATGCAAGCAAGCAGTGCCACGGAAGCGGTCACGGATTTGCATCCGCCCTCGGCTTCGGGCTCGGTTTCCGCGGTCGATTCCTGAATCGATCCTACGGGTGCATCGGTGGTTTCACCGGGCTCAGCAGTCTCCTCTTCGGTGGTGGGAGGAGCGGGCACGGTGTTCTGCTGCGTGCTGATGTAGCTGTACTTGAATCTTGCACCGGGAGCAACGTCACCCGAAATGTAGAAATCCATGATATCGCCCGAGAAGGTGGAATAATCGCCCTCGTCGTGAACGTTGTCTGTCCAAGCGAAATTGATGGTAAAGTCATTCCCCGAAAGACCAAGATCACTCTTAGCCACCTTGACGGTCATGTATCTTCCGTCCACGGTGTAGGCACAATCCGCCACCTTGGTGCTCTCGTAGCCGTTGCCCGAGAACTTTTCAAGCACGACGGTATCAGCAGAAGCTGCGGACTTATTGATCACGTACTCAAAGGTCTCCCAGCCCTGATTTGACTGGTCGCTGTCGATATACAGCGTCATCCACAGACTGTCGGTATAGGGGGTGATGTCTTCAGCACACTCAACATTGAAATACACGTACTCATCGTCACGTGCTACCTGTGCACCGATCAGATCGTTTCTGCCCGAGGTCTCGGTGTACTTGTAGTTGCCGTATCCGGAGCTCTTGCGGTCACCCGTATTGTTGGCATACGCCTCGTAATAAGGAGCAACGTCCTTCCACTGTGCCTGACCGGCACCGAGGTCAATGGTGGCGGCAAAGCTGGGCTCGGGAATGGGATTGACGCCCTTATAACGGCGGGCGTAGTTGACAAACAGATAATAATAGTGATCCTTCAATTCTCCCTTGGTAGGCTCAAGGTCGCGGGAAAATTCATTATCAAACTGGTCGACAAGTGCATTGTTGACCTGAGAATTTGCACCGCCCCAGGGATTGGGCTGACGCCATGCGTGCCATTCGTTCCAGCCGGTAACAAACAGCAACTCGGGGTCCTTTTCCAGCGCATAATCGAACTGCTCGGAGAACTGATATCCCCACAAGGAGGCGCTCGGACCTTCCTTTGCATAACGATCGGGATAGGTGGAAGTATAGGAACGTCCCATCACGTTCTCGCCGTTCATCGCCGTGATCTCGCGAGTGACGTAGTTGTGGTTGACCGCAACGCCTACTGTCATCTGCTCGATATTGCCCTTTTGAACGCCCTTCTCACCCGTACGCGAATACATGGCCTGCGGATAGGTGGACAGCCAGCCCCACTGTTTTGCGCCCGTGCCGGATACACGGTACTCGGGCTGACCCTGACGCCAAGTAAAGAAGTTCTTGATCTCTTTTCCGATATCACCGTCGGGAACAGCATTTCGAATGCCCATCAGCATAGGCTTACTATCCCAATAGAACCACAGATCCTTGTAAAGACCGGCTTTATAAATATCATGATAAATGATGTTGGCTTGCGATCTTGCACCCGAATGATCGCCAAAGGGCAGCGTAAAGGAGACCTGAGGTACGTCCACGCCACCGTTCTTAAGTGCCTCCTCCCAGGTGGGATACAGCACAAGGTAGCTTTCCCTCCAGGTAAAGCCGCCGTTGGTGTTATCGGTAAAGATCACATCCACGCCTGCATTGGCCAAAAGCTCGGCCTGGCGGCGCAGTACCCAGGGGTCCTCAGTGGTATAGAAGCCGT
>JAFQUG010000325.1 GCA_017408625.1 Clostridia bacterium
CTTTTTGAAAAAAGCGACGCAAAAACTTTCGTGAGTGGTTGTCTGTGTGGCGTTGGTCATCCTTTTTTCTTGTGCTTTTTGATCTGCTTTCGCAGGTCGGCAAGTGCTGTATCGATCCCGCCCACCGCGTCGATCAGTCCGTATTCCACCGCCTCTTTGCCTTCAAGCACGGATCCCACATCGGTGGCGATCATATCGGGGCGCATCATCAGCTCGTTGATCTCGTCCGCGTTTGCGCCCGAATGACTGCAGATAAAGTTGATGATCCTCTTTTGCATCTGCGAAAAATACGTGTAGGTCTGCGGTGCGCCCACCACAAGCCCGTTGATTCTGACCGGGTGTATGGTCATGGTCGCACTCGGCACGATAAACGACCGCTTTGCCGCCACCGCCAGCGGCACACCGATCGAATGCCCGCCGCCCAGCACCACCGAGGCGGTCGGCTTTGTCATGGATGCGATCACCTCTGCGATCGCAAGCCCCGCCTCTACGTCACCGCCCATGGTGTTGAGCAAAACCAGCAGCCCGTCGATCTCAGGATCCTGCTCCAAGGAGACCAGCAGGGGAATGAGATGCTCGTATTTGGTCGCCTTCTGGCCGTCCGGCAGCATATAATGCCCCTCGATCTGTCCCACGATCGAAAGGCAATGAATGGCTTCGTGTGCCCCCTTGGCCACCACGCCGCCGCTCTCCTTTATGTTTTCGTAAAGCTCACTCTGTTTCTCCTGCAGCTCTTCCTTTTGCTTCATATCTGCCTCCGCTATCGTATCTATTGACAGTATGCCCGAAAAATATCATGATATGCATGCGTTATTATTCAAAAAATCCCTTTACAATTTTGTCTGATTGTGTTATAATGTAGGGTGATAATGGAGAAATTCGGTTTTTTGTAAAAAATAAAATTTTATAATACATAAGGAGATGTCATTATGGAAAACAAAATTCTGGTTGAAACCTCTGCCAGACACATCCACTTGACCAAAGAAGCCGTTGAGGTTCTGTACGGCGCAGGCGCAGAGCTGACTGTCAAGAAGATGCTCAGCCAGCCCGGTCAGTTCGCAACCGGCAACGAAAAGATCACCCTCGTTGGTCCTAAGGGCTCTCTGGCTGTCAGCGTTCTGGGTCCCACCCGTCCCGCTAACCAGGTTGAGCTGTCCTTCTCCGACGCACGCGCACTCGGCCTTGCCGGTGTTCCCGTACGTGAGAGCGGCGACGTTGCAAATACTCCCAGCGTCAAGCTGGTTGGTCCTTGCGGCGAGCTCACCATCGACAGCGGCGTGATCATCGCAAAGAGACACATTCACATGCGTCCCGAGGAAGCAGAGGCACTGGGCGTTACCAACGGCCAGATTGTCAAGGTGCGCGTCAATTCCGCTCGCTCTCTGATCTTTGACGACGTTGTTTGCCGCGTCAGCGACAAGTTTGCTCTGGCTATGCACATCGATACCGACGAGTGCAACGCTGCTTGTGCATTCGGTGAGATCTACGGCGAGATCGTAGACTAAAGGAGATTAAACAAGAGATTATGAAGATTTTGTTTCAAGGGGATAGCGTAACCGACGCGGGCCGAGACCGAAGTCAGTCCTCTGACATGGGCTTTGGGTACCCCAAGTACGCATCGGCTATGATAGAGGACGCGTTTCCCGATATTGATTTTGCATTCACCAACTTAGGCATCAGCGGCAACCGCACCGAGGACCTTGTTGCCAGAATGCAAAGTGATTTCATTGAAATACAACCCGATATAGTTTCTATTATGATTGGCATCAATGACGTGTGGCATCATTATGCCTTTTCCGGCATCTACACCTCCAACGAGGCGTTTGAGCGCAATTACACCACGCTGCTTGAAGAGATCAAGCAAAAAACAGATGCGAAGATCATGATCATTCAGCCGTTTTTGATGGACGTGCCCGACAAACAGGTACTCAAGGCCGAGCTTGCCGAAAAGCAGGCTATTGTCAAGGCGCTGGCAGAGAGGTACGCGGACGTGTACCTTCCCATGCACGAGATCTTCCAGGCCGATGAGGCCCAGGACAAGACCGTGTATGCTGCTGACGGCGTGCATCCCACCGAGGACGGCGCATGTCTGATCGCGCAAAAGTATCTCGAAGCCATTACTCCTCTGATCGAGGAGCTGGCATAAACTCTGTAAAAATTTTGATAAGGAGATAAACAATCATGAGCATTGAAAACAACTGCGAATATGCAATGAGCCTTGAGGTTCAGCACATGTGCAAGGTTGCCAAGGGCCCCGATCACGGTCCCGCTCCCATTCCCGAAGAGGGCAAGTGGGTACAGGCAAAGCAGATCACCGACATTTCCGCATATACCCACGGTGTGGGCTGGTGCGCACCCCAGCAGGGCGCATGCAAGCTTTCCCTGAACGTCAAGAACGGTATCATCGAGGAAGCACTCGTTGAGACCATTGGCTGCTCCGGTATGACCCACTCCGCAGCAATGGCTGCAGAGATCCTGCCCGGCAAGACTCTTCTTGAGGCTCTGAACACCGACCTTGTTTGCGACGCAATCAACACCGCTATGAGAGAGCTGTTTTTGCAGATCGTTTACGGTCGCAGCCAGTCCGCATTCTCCGAGGGCGGCCTGGTCATCGGCGCAGGCATGGAGGACCTTGGTAAGGGCGAGAGAAGC
>JAFQUG010000326.1 GCA_017408625.1 Clostridia bacterium
CGGAGAATGCAGGGGCCGTGCACGTCAACCGCAAGGAGCATCTGGCTATACTCGGGCTTTGCCTTCTGGCACCAGACTCTTGCCCAGTTGGCGAAGTATTCCTCGAAGGAAACATTCTCGGAATTGGACATGATGTCCAAAGTGACTGCCATACCGCCGTTGTCGGCAATGTTCTCGCTGACGGTGAACTTGCCGTTGCAAACGCCCCAGGGCAGCTCAATGCCGTCAAACTGTGCAATCATGTCCTGTACCTTGGAGTCAAATCTTGCAAAGTCCTCGTCGGTCCACCAGTTGTTAATGTTACCGTTCTCGTCGCACTTTGCGCCGTTGGAGTCAAATGCGTGCGAGATCTCGTGGCCGATGACCGCACCGATGCCGCCCAGATTCTCGCTTCTGGTCTGCGAGAGGGAGTAGAAGGGAGCTTGCAGGATGGCAGCGGGGAAGGTGATGTCGTTGACAAAGGGATCGTAGCAAGCGTTGACCATGTGGCCGGGCATAGCCCAGTTTTCCGGCTCGGTGGGCTTGTTCAGCTTTTCGTAGGATGCAAGCTCGCGGATGGCGCGCAGAGAGGTGACGATCTCAAAGAGAGACGCGTTTTCGTCAAAGTCCATCTTTTCGTAAATGGGTCTGACCTTGTCGGGATAACCCATCTTGACGCCCATGGTGGACAGCTTGAGGATGGCCTTAGCGCGGGTCTCCTCGCCCAGGATCTCGTTGGTCTCAATGCGCTTTTTGTAGGTGTCGATGATCTGATATACGATCTCGGTGATGTCCTTCTTTGCTTCCTCTCCGAAGTACTTGTCGCCGTAGTAAATGCCCACGGGCTCGGAGTACATACCCGAAGCGAGGTTGTATGCAAACTTGTCAATATCCTGCATGACGGCAACGCCCATCAGAGCGCGCATGTATGCGCCGCCCATGTCACGCAGCTGCTCGGAGAGATAGTTGCAGGCGCTCAGAAGTCCCGTGACGTATGCCCAGTGCTTGTACAGCTGCAAGGTCTCTGCGTTGAAGATCTTTGCAAAGTCGCCGAAGTAGCGAGGCTCGGTGACTACCACGGTTGCGGGCACGGAGCCGAACAGATCGGCAAGGATAGCACCGAAATCAATGGTGGAGAGCATGGCTGCTGCGTCTGCCTCGGCCATGGGATTGTACATTTCCACGTATCTGGACCATTCCTCGCGGGATTTTGCAAGGCCTGCAATGATCTCGTCAAATGCAAGCGTATCTGCTACGTACTGCTCCTGTGCCTCGGGGGCAAGGTCGGTCTGTGCCATGACTGCCTTTGCAACGCCCGTCCAGATGCCGATGATCTGCTCCTTCTGCGCAGCCATTTCGGGAGCGTAGTAGGAGGTATCGGGCAGAATGACACTCGCACCCTGAATGTAAACCAAGTGCTGCTTGGTGTTCTTCATGTCGCCCTCCACGCCGATATTGATGGGCGTGGGAATGCCGGCAAGAGAGAGGGACTTGTAAAGGCGGGAGAAGTCGTCGAGCGAGTTTACCTGATCAAGAATTGCCAGCGCCTTGAGTGCGGGGGCAATGCCGTCCTTTGCTTTGCGGTCTGCGTCCTTGGCAATGGTGTAGAGCTTGCAGGCTCTTTCCATGTGCACGTTGGGGAATTCCTTGGCCTCGGTCAGGGTCTCAAATTCGCCCATCATGATCTTTTCCACGCTGTCGGCAAGCTCCGAAAAACCGCCCGCGGTGGGCTTGTCGTCCGGAATGACCAGCTCGTCAAGCTTTTTTTGGTTGACGTATGTATAAAGGTCGTCTTGAATTCTGATGTTTTCCATAATATTTCTCCTGTATTGTGCAGATTGAGCAAAAATGCTCTGCTAATCTCTATTATATCACCGAATAGAAAAAAAGCAAGATGAAATTCGGAGATTTTTATATGGAAGGAAAAGGAGAGCTTTGATTTGTTCGGGTAGCTGTGCGTTTTCTTGACAGGGATATGCATGCATTCCGACTTTAACGGAGAGAGAAGGAAGGAGCTGCCGATGGAAAAATCATGTCGAAGGGTGGCCTCTGTCATGATCGGGCGAAGGCGGAAATGCCAAAAGGTCAAAGAAAGACAAAGCACAACAATGAGGAAGTATCGAAATGGATAAAATATGGCAAAAAAAGCGAATGCGAAACGGGGAGACATATGATATAATAAAACTGTAACATTGTAACTTAATACATGAAAGGAAATTCAATACTTATGAACACTATAGCAGAAAAGATCCTCTTTGAGGGCGCTGACAGCAAAAATCCTTACTCTTTCCGTTATTATGACAAGGACCGCGTGATCGGCGGCAAGACCATGGCAGAGCATCTGCGCTTTGCATTGAGCTGGTGGCATACCTGCAATGCTTCGGGCACGGATATGTTCGGCGGCGACACCATGGACAAGACCTTTGGCAAGAGCGGCATTGAGATGCATAAGGCAAAGGTGGACTTTGCGTTTGATCTGATGCAGAAGCTGGGCATTGAGTACTATTGCTTCCATGACGTTGACATTGCTCCCGAGGGTGCAACGCTTGCAGAGAGCATTGCAAACCTGGAGATCATGACCGATTATCTGCTCGAAAAGCAGAATGCAACCGGTATCAAGCCTTTGTGGGTGACTGCCAACATGTTTGGCAACAAAATGTTTATGGCCGGCGCTTCCACCAGCCCCGATGCAAACGTTTACGCCATCGCAGCAGGCAAGGTCAAGGCAGGCATCGATGCTGCCATCAAGCTGGGTGCTCCCGGTTACGTATTCTGGGGCGGCAGAGAAGGCTATGATACGCTGATCAACACCGACGTTGCTCTGGAGCTGGATAACATGGGCAAGTTCTTGACCATGGCACGCGACTACGGTCGTGCACACGGCTTTACCGGAGACTTTTACATTGAGCCCAAGCCCAAGGAGCCTACCAAGCATCAGTATGATTTTGACGTTGCAACCTGCGCAAACTTCCTGCGCACCTACGGCCTGATGGACGACTTCAAGATGAACATTGAGGCAAACCACGCAACGCTTGCAGGCCATACCTTCCAGCATGAGCTGCGCATGGCAACCGTAAACGGCATTTTCGGCTCGATCGACGCAAACCAGGGCGATATGCTGCTTGGCTGGGATACCGACCAGTTCCCGACCAACATCTACGACACCACGCTTTGCATGTACGAGGTGATCAAGGCAGGCGGCTTTACCAACGGCGGTCTGAACTTTGACGCAAAGGCGCGCAGACAGTCCAACACCTTTGAGGACGTGCTGCTCTCCTATATCGCAGGCATGGATGCGTTTGCGCTTGGTCTGATCAAGGCTTACCAGATCATTGATGACGGCAGAATCGACGAGTTTGTTGCAAATCGCTACGCATCTTACAATGACGGCATCGGCAAGTCGATCAGAGAAGGAAAAGAGACGCTGGAGTCTCTGGCTGCATATGCTGCCGGGCTGACCGACGTTATTCCCACAAGCGGCAGACAGGAATACCTCGAATCCGTTTTGAACAACATCCTTTTTTCTGGAGTCTGATATGAACTTTTACATTGGCATTGACCTTGGAACGTCTGCGTGCAAGGGCATATTGACCGATCGAGAGGGCAGAATTCTGGGCGAGCACAGCGTCAGCTATCCGGTATCCTCTCCTTTTACAAATTGGAGCGAGCAATCCCCCGAGGATTGGTACAATGCCGCGGTTGAAATCCTTCGCGTTCTTGCAGAGGGAAGAGAAAAGGACGTCAAGGGCGTGGGTATCGCGGGGCAGATGCATGGGCTTGTCCTGCTGGACGAGCATGACGAGGTCCTTCGCCCGGCCATCCTCTGGAATGACGGACGAAGCACCGAGCAGACCGCATACCTCAACAGCCTTGGCGTGCTTCCGGACTATACCGGCAACATTGCCTTCCCCGGCTTTACTGCGCCCAAGATCCTGTGGGTAAAGGAGAACGAGCCCGAGATTTTCGCCAAGGTCAGAAAGATCTGCCTGCCCAAGGACTATCTTGCTTACCGCCTGACCGGTGTCTTTTCCTCTGAATATTCCGATGCGGCAGGCATGCTGCTTCTGGACGTGCAGAACAAGTGCTGGTCCTCCCAAATGTGTGAGATCTGCGGCATTACGCAGGATATGCTTCCTGCCTTGTATGAGAGCTATGAGGCAACCGGACGTCTTAAGGACGAGTACGGACTGCCCGAGGCTATTCTCTGTGCGGGCGCGGGCGACAATGCGGGTGCAGCAATCGGCACAGCGACCCTGCGCGACGGGGATTGCAGCATTTCGCTGGGAACCAGCGGTACGGTGTTTTTGCCGTGCGATGAGTTCAATACCGAGTGTGGTACCGCTTTGCACAATTTTGCGCACGCCAACGGCAAGTATCATCTTATGGGCTGCATCTTATCTGCGGCAAGCTGCAATAAGTGGTGGATCAAGGATATTCTGGATGCGGATTACGGCGACCCCGCAGAGCCGAAATACGGTCAGACAGGCGTGTATTTCCTGCCTTATCTGACGGGTGAGCGTTGCCCGCATAACGACGTCAACGCCCGCGGTGCGTTTGTCGGCTTGTCCGCCGGCACCTCGCGCGAGGATATGAGCCTTGCGGTGCTGGAGGGCGTGGCATATGCGCTGCGCGATTGCGTGGAGGCAGGCGGCGTCAGGATCGATCGGGCTGTGCTTTGCGGCGGCGGTGCGGTCAGCAAGGTATGGCAGACTGTACTTGCAAACGTTCTTGGCGCGGATATTTATTTGACCAAGTCCGAGCAGGGTCCCTCGATGGGCGGTGCTTTGTTGGCGATGACTGCCTGCAAGGAGTACGAAACTGTTTACGAGGCAGCGGATGCAATCGTGGAAAAGACCTTGGCGGTCAAGTGCGAGCCTGATCTGCAGCAGGCATATGATCGCGGATATGCAACCTATAAAAAGCTTTATCCCGCTTTGAAGGATGTATTTTGATGCACGTTGCCTTTGTATGACTCAAAGAGGCGTGATGGCTCTCTTCGGCTATATGACATGAACTTTGGATGTGTGTGGAGGATGCGCTATGAATATGGTATTTTATGAGATTGAGCACGGCATCAGTGCCAATCACTTCTTCTATGAACGGAATACCGATCATTCCTTTCCTCTGCACATGCATCGAAGCTATGAGATGGTGCTTGTACTGCAGGGTGAAATGAATATGCAGATCGACAAGGAAACGTATCATTTACGCGAAAAAGACCTGATATTGGTCAAGCCTCACAGGATCCACAGCTATGAAACCGAAGCAGGTAAGAGCAATGAGATTTTGCTTTGTGTGTTCTCGGGCGACCTGATTGCGGCAATTTCGGAGGCGTTGTCCAATTACCGCTTGCCTTCGATTGTGTTGCACGACGTTCCCGATCTGTACAAGGATATTTTCCTTCATGCGCAGCAGAGCAATGATATTGCTGCCATCAAAGGATTTTTATACCTTGTGTGCTCCTTGTTTTACCGGGAGCTTGACCATTCCGAGAAGGACGCAAATGCTGCCGACAACGGACTTTTGCGCGATATATTTACCTATATCGAGAGCCACGTGGATAAGCCCTGTACGTTGCATGAGCTTGCGCGGGAATTGCGTTACAACGAAGCGTACCTTTCCCGCATGTTCCATAAAAGCGTGGGCGTTCCGTATTCGGAGTACGTGCGCAATATCAAGATCAATCATGCGTGCTATCTGTTGCGCAATACCGACGAGAGCATCTTCGATATTGCCATGAAATGCGGATATGCTACGCAAAGCAGCTTTTACCGCAGCTTCAAGCAGCTGATTGGCATCAATCCGAACGAATATCGGATGAAAAAGGAAATATGATCCTGCGAGGATCAAAAAGCGGTTGCTCTTTACCGGGGAGGTATTGAGCAACCGTTCTTTTTTTGTACTTTTTATTTGAGCTTCTTTTTCGCAAGGATTCCGACGAGTAAGGCCAACGGCACGGACAAAAGACCGACTGATCCGGTGCAGCCCTTGTGATCCTTTGGGGCAGCGGGAGCCGTCTTTGTGGGATCGGATTCCTGCTGTGTCGTCTCGGGAGCAGTCACTTCGGGTGCGGGGGGATTCGTATCCTGTTCCCGGGAGGTGCTTGCATCGGTTTCGGGAGCGGCAGAGCTTCGCTCGGACGACGTTTCCTGCTCGCCCTGCTCGGAAAGACCCAGGTGCTCGGCAAGCAGCTTGGCAATCTCGGCATGACCTGCCTCGTTGGGGTGAATGTCGTTTTGCGCAATATTGGTCAAGCCCATGGCATCCGCTTCGATGACGGAGGTCGTGTCAACCACCTCAAACCCATAAGCGAGGGCGTTGCTTTCCACGCCCTGATTGATCGAGTCAAGCATCCGACCTGCAAATTCTCCAAAATCGACAAATCCGGGCACGTTCTTAAAAGGATTATATTGCTTGAGAAAGACGACGCGTGCATCGGGGGCGGTTTGCTGAATAAAGCCCATGATCGTCTTTAGATTGGCATCAAGTTCCGCAAAGATCTTCTCCATCTGCTGACAAAAAGCGGGATCTGCCAGAAGCGCGGTGTAGGTTTCGGACGTTGCAGCGGAAAAGACCGCCATTGCCTGCTCAAAGCTTGTGATGCTTTTGCCGGCGATTTGGGATGCGATTGCGGGTACGATGCTGAGCAGATCGTTTCCGCCGATGGTGATGATGATCAGATCCGCCGATCTGACCTCTGCTTCAAGGGAGGGGATCAGCCGGGCGAGATCCGCGCTTCGGTCGCCGTTGACCGCACGGTTGATATAGGTGCTGCCGCCCTCCAGGCCCAGCGCCTGTGCAATGATATTGACGTAGGAGCTGCAAAGGTAGGGGCTCTGGCCGGGCACGTAATTGTCAAGACCGTAGCCCGTTGTAAGCGAGTCGCCCAGGGCGAGCAGCGTCATGGGCGATGCGTCTTGCTGCTCGGATGCAAAGACCGAAGGAATACATAGGGTGATGCATACGAGCATGACCAGGGCGGGCACAAGGCATTTCTTTAAGACGGTCATCATCCTATCCTCCTCCGTTAAGAGCGGTTGATCAGCGAGCGACCGTCCCATTCGGGATGCGGCTCAATGCCCATCACTGCTGCAATGGTGGGAGTAATATCGATCAGGGAAGTGTTTTCCGCGGTCTTGCCCGGCTCAAAGTCGGGGCCGTACAAAAACAGCGGAATGGTCATGTCCTCGGGAGCGGCCGAGCCGTGCGTGAAATCATGACCGCCGTGGTCTGCCGTGATCACAATGGAATATTCCTCGCCACAGGTTTCGATCACACGCTTGACGTTGTCGATCGCGATGGACAGGCGGCGCAGGTATTCCTCACTCATCCAGCCCTTGGAGTGACCGCCCTTTTCGTCCAGATCCAGCATATACAGCATGACAAAATCGGGATGGTAGCGGTCGATGGCCATCAGGCAATGATCGGTGACCGCGGTATCCGAAAGGTCGTCGTAATCGATGTTCAGGCAGAACGAGAAGGTATAGCTGCCGGGAGAGGCAAGATCGCGCAGATAGTCCCAGTTGTAGAACATACCGGTCGTGCCGCCGGCATTGCGCACTGTCTCAAAAATACCGGGTGTGGGATTTTCCGGCTTGACGTAAATGTTGGTCTTGATTCCGTGACGGTCGGGCGTTTGGCCGTGGGTCATGGAATAGTGACAGGGGAAGGTGTCCGAGGGGAGCACGGCTTGCGAATTGTAATTATAGGTGCAAAGCTGCTCCAGCGTTTTTACGTAAGGGTTGCCGCACAGATGCATTGCATCCGCGCGCGCACCGTCGATCGAAATGAGAATGACCTTGTTTTTCATAGCATGACTCCCTTTTATTTCAGAATTTTTTTGCCGTCAAAGGCGAAAATGCCAAAGCCGCGACCCGTGGGGTTACCTGCCTGCAGCCATTTTGTATATGCGCGGCGCATGGTGGTATCACAGGGCAGCTGATCATCCGGAAGCACGGCGTGCTTGCCGTACAGACGCCATCTGTCATGGAAATCGTCAGGGGTCTCCTTCCAGTTGACCATTTCGAAATCTCCCATGAATTTCAAAAGGTTCATGCCCGCGGGTAAAAATTCGCGATGTCTGGGGTAGAGCAGCCAGGAGGAGCAGCCGAAGATTACGATGCCGTCCTCAAACAGGGAAGAGAAGTGTGGGTAAGCTGCGCGGTAGGAGGCAAGGCGCACCTCGTCGGTCAGCGGGATGCCGCGCGAGGGAATGTGCATATTGATGTATTTGTCGCCGGTTTTGAAAATCTTGCCCGAGGACATGGCAAAGTCCTCGCCCTCATAGGTCATGACCTCATACTGGAAGCGACCGTAAGCAAAGCAGGTCAGCTTGAAAAATCTGTCGTACCAATCGGCTACAAACGTGCCCACAACGCCCTTGCATTCCACGCATTCGTTGACCTTGCAGCGAATATCGTCCATGGATTCGAAAAAGATCTCGTCGGGGATATGATTCTGCTTGTATTTTTGGTACAGGGTGGGCAGGCTGTTCAGAATCAGCAAAAGATCGAGTGAGTATTCGTTTTTATCAAACTTTTCCGCCAATGCCTTGAGCTCGGTCAGCGCATCCGCCATGGAAAGCGTTTCGGTAACTACGTAGCGATGCACGATATCGTCGTGCGCAGCGGCAAGAGCCTCGTTCTCGTCTAACATCTGTTCAAGCTCGCGAATGCCTTGCGCGACCTCGGGGGTGTAATTGGTTTGCAGCAGCTGTTCTACCTGAGCATTCATGTGCTTCATAGCTTGATATCCTTTCTTTGATTTTTTTGTGCGTCGGGGGCATCCTTTTTGCGGTAACGGATAATGCCGATCACCGCCGATGTGATGGCTACCACTTCGTTGATCGTGCCGCCGATCGAGGGAATGAAAAGATTGTAGATCATGATCAGCGAGGAGGTCAGAAGAATGCTCCATCGCAGATTTTGCGCGTTGAAATAGCCCATGGCGAGCGTATTGAGCATCAGTCCCACCACAAAGAACGTGGAATGCGCGCCCTCCCAGGTAAAGACGCTGAGCATGCCCATGATCAGAGCGAGAACAATGGGGACGGCTTTGCTTGATAGGATTTTTTTGTCCTTGTGGTAAAAGCAGATATTACGCACGATGCTGACCAGATTGAGGACTAAAGCAACGGTTCCGCCAAGCAGTGCGTAGGCGATACAGGAGATGCCGGTTGCGATGGAAAGCATGACCATGATGCCTTTTTTGGATTTCATTTGGTACGTAACAAAGGACAGGATCACGGCGATCAGGCTGATGATCTGCCCCACGATTTCTATTGGTTGCATAATGCCTCACTCAGGTGTTGAAATATGATTGCATTATATCACAGTCGAAGGGCGTTGGCAAGCCAAAACGGAGAAAGAGGTCGGATTGGTCATGGAATATCGGCGAAAAGTCATGAAATGCGAAAATGCTTGGGTTGACTTTTGGGCACGGTTGTTTTATAATTATTGTGATACGGAGTACCCTCGGCTATGGTGCGGACGGTACACCGTGGAACAAAACATATAATCACGAAGGAGAAAATACCTATGCGCGCATTGAAACTTTATGTATCGCTTGCAGTGGTTGCAACTATGCTGATCGGCTGCTTTGCTTGCCTTGGCTTTACTGCTTCTGCTGCAGAAGAACCCGAGATCGTTCAGGACGGTCTGGTTGCTTGGTACGACGGTTCCAACAACTCCAACGGCTATCAGGATTCCAATACCACTATCTGGAGAGACCTTACCGGTAACAGAAATCATTTCAACGTTCGTGTAAACGAGACCAACTACTGGAAGGAAAATGCTTTCCGTATTGATTCCGCATCCTATTATTTCCCCGAGGCACTTGTTGACGTGATCAACGGTGAAGCGTACACCATTGAGTTCTCCGCCGGCGAGCTTGATCTCAAGGCAACCGACTGGATCACTCTGATGTGCTCCGACAACGACGAGTTCTCCCTGTTCATCCGCGTTCCCCAGGAAGACGACGACAGAGACGAGCTGGAGTACAAGTATAACGACAAGAACCAGGATCGCCCCAAGGTTGACGACGGTGCAGCCGCACTGGAAAGCTCCGGCATCGGCTCTACGATCTCCATTACCTTTGATATGAATGCTGCAGAAGGCCCCGTATGTATCATCTACATCAACGGTACCGAGGCAGGCAGAGGTGTGCCCGAGTACACCAACGTTGCAGATACTCTGACCATCGGACATGACAATCCCCAGCGTGCATGGGCAGCTGATATGTACAGCATCCGTTTCTATAACAGAGCACTGACTCCCGCAGAGGTGAAGGACAACGCTGAGGCAGACGACGAGAAGTACCGCTTTGGCATCAATTATCCTCCCGTACAGCGCTATGACGACTCCGATGAGGTGTTTGATAATACTGTAACCGGCGACTACACGAATAACATTCTTCCTCTTGATGCTACGCTTGATCTGGTTGATGATTCCGGCTACTACGGTGCCACCTCTATTGAAACCGAGCTGTACGGTGAATGGACCGGCGTTCGCGTAGTTCCTACCGCAGAAAAGACTCTTGACTCTGCCGGAGCCGAAGTGTCTTCCGCGTTTCACGTGAACTACTCCAAGTTCTGCCGTAAGGCAGGCATAACCCCGCTGACCGGTGAAGAGGCTGCTTACGTCGTAGCCGCGGTCAAGTTTGAAAGCGGAAATCCCGGAACCCCCACGATTTGGGGTATCGCAGGTGAGTATGGTTCTTGGTGGGAGACCGGCGTAGTCACTACCACCCCCGAAAATGAGGTGAAGGCCAACGGTGAGGTTGAGTACCTGATCTTTAACCTTGATGGTGCCTGGGCAGGCAGCATCAATATGCTCAGACTGTCGTTTGAGGATATCGCCGCAGATGCGGTTCTGTACGTAGAGGAGATCCGTCTCTTTGCAAGTATGGAAGAAGCTTACAATTATGCAGGTGAAGAGATCCTCACCAGACCTCCCGTAGTCGAAGATCCCGATGAGGACAAGACCGAGGCAACCACCGAGGACAAGACCGAAGCTTCCTCTACCGAAGCTCCCGAGGAAAAGGGCGGCTGCAAGTCTGTTGTTGCTGCATCCGTAGTTGCAGTCGTTGCAGCAGCTGCTGCTTTCGTCGCACTCAAGAAGAAGGACTAAGATCCGACCGTGAGCGATCATAGCGTGATCGCCGCGTAAACCCTTCAGACCCGTACTTTGACGATTCGTATCGTTTGGGTACGGGTCTGTTTTTGTAAAAGTATTTTGACTTTTTTTGTCGATCTGCTTGCACAGATCGATGAAAAAAGGTAAAATAGTAACAGAACAAATTCGAATGGATTGAAGAGGACACCCATGAAAAAGAACAAAAAGCTTTATGCTGTATCCAACGCACACCTTGACACCCAATGGAACTGGACGATCCAGGATACGATCCGCGACTGTGTAAAAAACACCCTGGCGGATAACTTTACGTTGTTTGAAAAATACCCCCACTATCGCATGAATTTTGAGGGGGCGTTCCGCTATGCGCTGGCAAAGGAATATTATCCCGAGCTTTACGAAAGACTGAAACAGTACGTAGCCGAAGGCAAGTGGAGCGTATCGGGCAGCCAATGGGATGCATCGGATACAAACGTGCCCTCGTCTGAGGCGTATATGCGCCAGATCCTGTTTGGCAACGGATTCTTTGAGCAGGAGTTCGGCAAAAAGAGCGCGGATATTTTCCTGTCCGACTGCTTTGGCTTCCGCTGGTCGCTGCCCTCAATTGCTGCACACATGGGTCTTATCGGCTTCTCTACGCAAAAGCTTTTGTGGGGTGTGGGTACGCCCATCATCCATGAGGACGGCAGCGTGACCAAGCCCATGCCCGATGAAAATGCGGTGCGTATGGATCTTGGCAGATGGATTGGTCCTGACGGCAACAGCATCGTCGGCTCGTTTATCTGCAATAACTATACCATGAGATTTGAAAACGATCCCGAGCAGCGTCCGATCCACGACCGCAAGGAATACGGTGAGAAGATCGATCATAATGCCAAATACGCAGGCGTGCCCTCGTGCATGCAGTACTATGGCACGGGTGACTACGGCGGATCTGCCACCGATGAGTCGGCGCGCTATCTCAACGATGCCGTTGAGCAGAACGGTGCGGATAAGGATTTTGAGGTCATTGCGGGCAGCACGGATCAGATCTTTTTGGATCTGACGCCCGAGCAGATCGAAAACTTGCCCGTTTACACGGGAAATTTGCACATTCCGCACGGCTTTGGCACGCTGACCTCGCATGCCATCAGCAAGCGCTGGAACAGAAAATGTGAGCTGCTGGCAGACTCGGCAGAGCGCGCAGCCTCGGTTGCCAAGTGGCTGGGAAAGGGAAGATATCCCAAGGAACGCATTGATTTTGCCTGGAAGCTGTTCTTGTGGCACCAGTTCCACGACGACCTGCCCGGTACGTCGATCCTGGACGCGTACCGCTTCAGCTATAACGATTACGTGATCGCGCAAAACGTGCTGGCTGACGAGCTGACCGCCTCTGTCGGCGCGGTTGCATCCACGCTTGACACAAACGTTTCGGGACAGCCCGTAGTTGTATACAATCCTGTTGCAGTCGCGCGCACCGATCTTGCAACCGCAGTCCTGCCCGAGGGCGCTGCGTACGCGCGCGTCTATGCCGCAGACGGCAGAGAAGTACCCTCGCAGGTATCCGTGATCAACGGCGAGCGCGTGGTGCGCTTTGCCGCAACCGTTGCACCCGTGTCCTTTACGGTATTCAACGTGGTTGCATCGGATGCTCCTTGCGCGCTGCCTGTCGATCTGTGCGTGACCGAGAGAAGTCTTGAAAACGGCAGATACAAGGTGCGCATCAACCAGGACGGACATATTGCCTCTATTTACGATAAAAAGAACGGCCGCGAGCTGCTGTCTGCACCCTCTGCGCTTGCCAAGAGAGAGGACAACAACGAAAGGTGGCCCTCTTGGGAGCTCAAGTATGAGGACACCAAGCTGCCCTTTGCCAACGTGGGCGGCAAGGTCACGGTCGAGATCGTTGAGCAGGGCGCTGCCACCGTAGCACTCAAGATCACGCATAAGGACGGCCTGAGCACGTTTGTGCAGACCGTTCGTCTGATCACAGGCGTGGATCGTGTGGACGTGGAGAACGAGGTGGACTGGAGAGAGAGATGCACGCTGCTCTCCGCGCTATTCCCGCTGACGGTATCCAACCCCGTTGCAACCTTCGATATTGGTCTTGGTGCGGAAACGCTCGGAAATACCGATTCCTTCCCTTACTTCCAGCATTGCGTACATCAATGGGCAGACATGGTGGATGCCGACGGCTCGTTTGGCGTTGCCATTCTCAACGATTGCAAATACGGTATGGAGAAGCCTGACGATGGCGAGCTGCGCCTGACGCTGATCCATACGCCCAAAGCCCCCTTCAAGTATATCAGCGGCCAGGACTGGCAGGATCACGGAAGAAATCTCTTCAAGTATGGCTTTACGTCGCATGCGGGCAACCGCGACGGCGTGGCGATCGAGGCCGAGTGCTTCAACAATCCGCTCTTTGCCTTTGCCGCGGATAAGCATACGGGCGCGCAGAGCGAGCTGAGCTTTGTATCGGTCAGTAACGGCGAGATCGCGGTCCGCTGCATCAAGGAAGAAGTGAAGGGCAACCGCCTTGTGGTGCGCGTGCAGGAGACTGCAGGTCGCGCACATGCAGACGTCAAGCTGACGCTGGCAGCAGAGATCATGGGCGCTGTGGAGACCAACGGATACGAAGAGGGGAACGGTGCGGTTTGCTATGATGAGCACTCCCTGTCCTTTGATATGACTCCGTTTGCAGTCAAGACGTTTGTCATTGAGATCAAAAATGCGCAGGATGTTGCCGAGCTCGGCACACCCGTGGCGCTGGAATACAACAAGCGCGTGACCACCTCTCGCTACGATTACACCGCGGGAGAGTTTGGGCAGGGTATATCCATCCCCGAGGAGCTGTTTGAAAAAACCGTTTACAGCGGCGGCTTGAAGTTCGAGCTGGGCAATGCAGGCGAGAATAACGCTGTGCTTTGCGACGGACAGACCGTCAAGCTCCCTGCAGGCACCTCTCGCGTGGTTCTGCTGGCGGCTTCTCGCAAGGGTGATGTCGATGCTACCTTTGATGTGGGTGGTAAGGACGTGACGATCAGAATCGCAGATTTCTCTGAAAACGTGGGCACCTGGGATCAGGTTGCGGCCGGTGACGTGGCGTTTATCAAACGCGACACGGTTGCGATCAACTATTCTCACACCCATAACAAAGAGGGCGACCGCCTTTATAAATTCGCCAATATTTTTGCATATACCGTCGAGACCGACGGCGCAGAGTCCATCACGCTGCCCGCGGGTGAGCAAATCGTGCTCATGGCGGTAACCGCTGTGACCGATATGGCAACAGCCGTCAATCCCACAGCCCCGCTGTACGATTTCGTAGCAGAGGACCACACGCAAGCGCATACGCTGACCTCGGTCGATATGAACGGATCCGGACAGTATCATCAGGGAGATATGGTGCGCGTTGCCGCACCGCGCTGTAATCAAAACGGCACGTTTGCACGCTTTGGCGGTGACGCCGAGATCGTATGGCAAGAGGACGTGCAGGCACTGGTGCGTATGGGTGACAAGGACGTCACCATCTATCCCGTCTTCTCTGATTTCGGTGAAAACGTGGTGCTTGGAAAGCCTTGCCGCGCCAACCACAGCCGTGAGAATTTGGATGAATACCCCGAAAATGCGCTCAACGGCGACAGCAAGAGCAAATGGGCGGGTGTTGCAGAAGCGGCAGATACCGAAACGGGTCATGCAGGCTGGCTGGAGGTGGATCTCGGAGAGATCACGCCCATTTATAAGTGGCTGGTGATGCATTGCGGGGAATACGAGGACAGAAACGATAATACCGTGGACTATTTCCTGCAATATAAGACCTCAGCAGACGGCGAATGGCTGACGGCCGACGAGGTCTGGGGCAACCGTGAGGATATGACGTTGCGCGAGTTTTCTCCTGTCAATGCGCGGTTTGTGCGTCTGTATATCATCAGACCCACTCCTCATGCGGATAAGACCTGTCGCATCTATCAGCTGCACGTTTATCGCGTGCCGGAGCAAAATACTTAAGATCAAGACGAGTCAATCAATCCCAATCGTACTTGCGTCACCTTGTGTGACGCCATGGAGTTATATTTATGAACAGTGAATCCAAAAATCGCGCAAGAGAGCTGCTTGCACGGCTGACCTTAGAGGAAAAGCTTTATCAGCTGTCCGGTCAGATGCTGTTCGGTGTGGAATCCGATTACGAGCAGAAGCGCAACCATAAGGAAGGGAACAACCGCAATCCCGGTCATTTCATGCACGCTAAGAGAGAAAAGCCCGCTGCTCCTTCGGAGGTGGCTGAGCGTATCAACCGCGACGTGCGTCTGACCATGGATGCGCATCCTCACGCCATTCCCCCCATCGAGCATGGCGAGGCACTGCACGGTGCGCAATGGGGCATGGCTACCTGTTTCCCGCAGCCCATCAGTATGGCCTCCACCTTTGATGACGAGCTTGTCGCAAGGATTGCCGACGTGATCGGCAAGGAGTGCGCCGTGGTGGGTGTCCGCCAGGCACTGACCCCTGTGGTCAATATTGTGCGGGATTGCCGTTGGGGAAGAACCATCGAGACCTTTGGCGAGGACGTGCTGCTCTCCTCCAACATGGGCGTGGCCATGTGCCGCGGCTTGCAGAAGAATGGTGTCATCGCTACACCAAAGCATTTTGCAGATAACTATGCCGACGGTGGCCGCGATTCCAACTATTCGGATACCTCCGAGAGAACCATGCGAGAGGTATATCTCAAGCCGTTTGAGAAATGCTTCAAGCAGGGCGGTGCCATGTCGGTCATGGCGTCCTACAACTCCTGGGAGGGCGTTCCTTGCTCCTGCAGCGAGCGTCTGCTGACCGAGATCCTCCGTGACGAATGGGGATTTGACGGCTTTGTGGTCTCTGACTACTGGGGCGTTGAGGGCTTGTATGAGGCGCATAAGCTGGTGGATGACTACTACAAAGCAGAGGCGCGCTGCCTCAAGGCGGGGCTGGATGTCAATCTCCCGCACAGCTGCTATGAAAAGCTGGTCAAGGCCCTGGAGAAGGGGGAGATCACCGAGGCTGACGTGGATCGCGCGGTCCTATGCGTGCTGACTGCCAAGTTTGACATTGGCTTGATGGATGCGCCCTTTGCTGACCCGGAGGCTGCCGATGCGCTGGTGCGCTGTGACGCTCATAAACAGCTGGCGCTGGAGGCCGCACGCCGCTCCATCGTCCTTTTGAAAAATAACAACGTGCTCCCGCTGGACCGTAAACAGATCAAAACCCTGGCCGTTTTCGGTGCCAGTGCCAATGAGCTTCCCGTGGGCAAGAACTATTCGGGACCCTTCCAGCGCTTGTGGGAGGCCGAGGATGCCAAGACGCCGTTGCAGTATCTGTCCGAATACTTAGGCGACTCTGTGAAGGTGATCTTTGCAGAGGATGATAAAATTGAGGAGATCGCCTCTGCGTGTGATGCGGCCATCTACTTCACCACCGTGGTGGAGGGCGAGGGTATGGATCGCTCGGATATCCGTCTGCCCGCGTATACAAAAAAGAAGCAGGCGGACGAATCCGCCATCATCGTCGGAAAATTTGAGATTGAGGTCAAGACCAATCAGGAGGAAAGCATTCGTCGCATGAGTGCTTGCAATGCAAACTCCATTGTCATGCTGCTCAACGGTGCCCCTGTGGATATGAGTGCGTGGGTGGATGGCTGCGGAGCGGTTCTGGAAGCCTGGTATCCCGGTGAGCAGGGTGCGCAGGCGATGACTGAGATTCTGTTCGGTGAGGTCAACCCCAGCGCTAAGCTTCCCATCACTTTCCCCCGCAGCGTTGGCCAGCTCCCCCTGTTTTATTGCGCAAAGCCCTCGGGACGCGGTCACGGCTATGTGGAAAACGACGGCTCTCCGCTGTATCCGTTCGGATATGGCTTGAGTTATACGATATTTGCTCTGGAAAACGTGACTTGCAATACCAAGGGAGAGGGCCTGCAGATCTCATTGGATCTGCACAATACGGGAGATCGCGACGGCGCAGAGGTCATTCAGATCTACCTGTCGGGTCGCAACTGTGACGTGGTGATGCCCACAAAGGAGCTCAAGGCATACAAGCGCGTGGAGGCGGCGGCAGGAAAGCGTGTGACTGTGACCCTGGAGGTGCCCGCCGAGGCATTCTGCTATTACGATCGCGGGATGACGTACGGGATGCATAACGGCGACTACACGGTGTCGGTTGCAACCTCCGGCACAGATGTTCATCAATCGTTTGAGGTAAGCGTGAGAGAAGGGAAGGTGCTTTTGGCATATGGATACGATCAAAATCAATAAGAAAAATACCAAAATGGTCGCGCATGCGGGCTTGTTCGGGATGGAAACAGCCAATACCAACGCGGGCTTTATCGCGGCGGGAAACCGCTCTTACTGGGGCGTGGAATGTGATGTGCGCGTGGCAAAGGACGGTCTTGTGGTCATGCATAACGACTCAACCGAGGGCTTTGCTCCCACGACCATGATCATGTCCGAGAGCACGGTCGAGCAAATTCAGGCCGTGGTGCTGTATGACAGACCCTTTTTCCACACCATGGAGGATTACGGTCTGACGCCCGGCATGAAGGCGCCGCGCTCCGACCTGCGTATCCCCACGCTGCAGGAGTATATCCGCATCTGCAAAGGATACGGCAAGGTGTGCGTGACCGAGCTCAAGCACGCCATGACGCCCGAGACCATCGCACAGGTGGTGGAGTGCTTCAGAGAGCAGGATTACCTTGACAAGGTGGTCTTTATCTCGTTTTATTGGGAAAACCTGGTCGAGATCCGCAAGCATCTGCCCGACTGCCCCGTGCAGTTTCTGACCGATCAGGGAGTCACCTTTGTCTCCGAGACGGATACGGAGGTGGTGGCCCAGCTCATCGATTATTACTACGAGGGCGACCTGCTTCAGGCGGTGGAAAAGGTGCTCCACCGCATTGAGGGGGCCTA
>JAFQUG010000327.1 GCA_017408625.1 Clostridia bacterium
ACGCGTGTTTGGCTACGTATGCCGCTGCTTTGTTGTGCTGTGCCTGATCTGGGCACTGATGATGTTCTTTGGCGGTGCGTTTACAGGTGCGTATGGCTTCTGGGTCGGCGTTTCCGAGTTTGCTATGCTGGGGCTTGCGCTGTTTGCCACCACAGTATTTGCTTTGATTTGCTATAACCGCTATACCGCTCTTGGAGGTTTTGCGCTGGGAGCCGCGGGCATTGCCTTACTCTCTCCCAACGTCGTACAGGGCGTGCTGGCACTTTACAACGGCTTTTTGTGCCGCTTGTACCTGTCCAAGTTTACCATGTATCTGACCAATCTGGGCATTGGCGTTCCAAATCTGACCTCGGGCGAATCGCTGGCGGGGTATTATCTGGAAAAGCTGACTGCCTACGGTACGGACGGTATGTTGGTTTTCGCATTTTTACTGGCGGCAGTATTTGTGCCATTGGTTGCCAAGCGCACGCGCCCTGTGCTGCCTGCCATTACCTGCCTTGTCATCATTGTACCGGTGTGCGTGTTCAATATCGCCTCCAGCGGTCTTGGCGCAGGCATGCTGATTGCGTCGATTGCTGCAGTACTTGTCATGTGGGCATATGATAAGATGTTCCGCCGTCCTGCAGATGCTGATCGCTTTGACACCAAGCTGCAGCTGTTCACCGAGGAGGGAAAGCCCGAGTATCCCGAGGAATATCTGCAGAAAAAGCGTGAAAAGGCTGAGAAAAAGCTGCAGCGCAAGCTGGCGCGTGAGCAGAAAAAGCAAAAGCGCAAGCAGGGAAAAACGGTAGACGAGGAGATTTCCTCCTATTTTGAAGCCCCCAAGAAAAAGACCAAGAACAGAAAGCATAAGATGAGCGAGCAGGAAAAGGCTGCGCTCAAGCTGGAAAAACAGGAGAAAAAGTTCCGAAAAAAGGAGATCCGCAAGCAAATTCGCGTTGTCCGTCGCTACGAGCAGGTGACCGATAGTGCCAAGAGTGCCATGGGTGGCTTTGCAGCTGCCATGATGCTGGCGGTTTGTGTGATCATTATCATCATTCCTGCACTGACCATCAAGGACCATTTGGTCATTGAGCTGCTGGATGAGAAGATTTCCTACGCGCGTGCCTATGTGACGGCTGCGCTGATGGGGAATGACGAGCGTCTGGACGAGCTGGAATACGAGCTGGATAACGACAACTTTACGCCGCATTCCACCGAACTGGAGCACATGACCTTTGACGGTACACAGATGTTCTTTATCGAGTCGCAGTACGCGGCTAACCTGTATCTGAAGGGTTGGATCGGCGTGGATTATCGCGACGGTGCGTGGTATACGGGTCAGTCCACCAAGGATGAGGAAAATCCGGGTGCGTTTGAAGCCTGGAGAGACCTGTACGGTATCGGCGAGTATCCTGCGGAGCAGATGTTCTACGATTTCTATTGGCTCTCGCATCCCGACATTGAGATATTCGATCCCTCGTACGATTTTCTGACCAAGTACCGAAAATTTACAACGGGGAAGGATGATCTCGGATTTGTGGCTACCACGGTGCATATGCGCCGTGTCAACAGTTATTCTTCTCTGTTGTATCTGCCCAGCGTGTACGATCAGAGCCGTGGACTGTACGGCTACGGCAATGTGGAAAAGAGTGAGCACAGCTTTGTCAACTACTTTGACGGTGTGCAGACCGGCCGTGATTTTGCCGAGAGCGGTACCAGATACAGTGCCGTGACCTTTGCACCGCTCAGGACGGGCAAGAACTGGATCGACGTGCTCAGCGCCGACATTGCAAACTATAATTTGCAAAAGGAACTGATCTTAGCGTACAATTCCTACGAGGTCGAGGAGCTTTCCTACGGCACCGACGTCAACACCTCGTACAGCGTCAAGGTGGAGAAGGACGTTCCCGAAAGAGGCTTTACCACCGTCAGCTACCGCAGAAGCGGAAAGGTGGTCGCGTCCTTTATTCATGAGAACGATTGTGTGAATTATTCCTCGCAGGATAAGGTGATCGTGCTCAAGGATGGCGCAGGAAATGAATACGTGCTGGAGCTGGACAGTAACTATAAGGTCAAGAACGTTTCTACAGAGAATACAGAGTCTCTTCTGTACCGCTATATTTCCGGTGCGGACGATGACAGACGAAAGATCGATCGCATCCTGCTTGGCGGTGATCTTGATGATCAGGAGGACGACACCAACTATACCGATTACGTCTATACCTACTATACGGGTAAGAGCAACAGTGCGATCATTGCCGAGCTTGCACAGAAGATCCGCAACGAGGCAACCTACAAGGAAAAGGTGCCCACGGGCGAATTCATTCACCATGAGGCTGTGACGCATGAGGAATTCGTTCCCATCGGTACAGAGCTGGATATCGATTTCGTCAATCACGTGTACTACACCAAGGAAACTGTGACTGACGAGAACGGTGTACAGAGTGAGACGTACGTGGTATGTGAGGATGCAAACGAATCCATGATGGCCGAGCTTTATGAAAAGATCGTTGTGGTGGATGAGGAAGCGTACGACGAGGAGATCTTTGAGATCGTTGAGCATCCGTACGATTTCACCTCTGCCGCTATGCCGGGTGCTACGTTTGATGCCGCCACGGTGCAGCGTAACGATCTGGTCAAGGCAGTCATTGATTATATCATTGAGGATATGGGCTGCGAGTATACGCTGACGCCCGATCTGGAGTTGGTCAATGCTGACCTGGACGGCGTTGAGAACTTCCTTACCAATACCAAAGAGGGCTATTGCGTGCAGTTTGCCTCTGCGGTTGCGCTGATCTTGCGTGAATACGGCATCCCCACGAGATACGTGGAGGGCTATATTGCGTGCGATTTCAACGTCAATCACGATAAGGGCAAGGTGGGCAGATTCTTCACCTACGTGCATGACTATGAGGCGCATGCATGGATCGAGGTGTTCTTTGACGGCATTGGCTGGGTGCAGTACGAGTGTACGCCTGCATATTATGCGGGGCTGTACGGCGGAGCAGACAGCAATGAGAGTGAGGACAGCAGCTCCTCCACGCCTCCTCCTTCCTTCAAGGAGGAGATTGAGGACATTCTGAATACCGAAACGGATGAGGAAGAGACCGATGGGGAAGAGATGGATGAAGAGGAACAGCAGCGTCGCTCGCTGATCATCGCATCTGTCGTATTTATCTCCGTGGCTGTCGTGCTTGGCGGCATTATCTGGCTGCTGACTTGGCTGAGAAACCGCGCCGCAAGTGCGGAATATAAAAAGAACAGTGCAGTGGATACCGTTCTTGCCGAGCATTTCGGACAGAACACGAGCGAGGATGATCGTCGCGAGCTGAGCTATACGGTCATTGATGCACTGCATAATGTCCTGGATATCTATGGCCTTTCTCCCGAGCCGGGTGAATTCAAGGATGAATATGCCCGCAGGTTGGCTGTCGAGCTTGAGGATGTGCTGGGACGCTCGCCCGAGTACGAGTCCGAAAGCACCGAGGGGGCGGAGGATGCCGAGACTGATCCCAACGTATCTGCTAAGGAAGAAATTCCCGTCAGCCCGCACAGAATGGGACAGATCATGGATGCCATTTCCGCCGAGGAATTCGGTCACGGTATGAGCATCGCGCAGATGAAGCAAGTATCTGCACTTTATAAGGATCTGCGTGCAAACGTACACAAGCGCGTGCCGTTTGGCAGACGCATGATTTTGCGCTACTTCAAGAACAGACTGTAAATGCAAAAATTCGTAGGGCGGGGGCTCGCTCCCGCCTTCGTGCAGCACAAGTGTTTGAAAACCCTTGCGAAAGCAAGGGTTTTCTTCTTGACAGGCAAGATGATGTTATGGTATACTGAAAAAAAACGACTCAAGGAGAAGTGCTGATGAAACGCATCATTTCGTTGTTTGTGCTATTGGCAACGCTGCTTATGGCTCTTGCTGCTTGTGCCGAGGGAGATACCTCACAGCAAAATACCGACACCACCGCCGCCGAGGAGAGCACCGAGCCCGCGCAGTTGGATGCCATTCCCGAGGATCTGAAATATAACGGCGAGGAGATCGTGATCTTAAGCCGCGCCAAGCAGGGCTGGACGCAGGACGAGATTGCGGTGCCCGAGCTCAATTCCGAGCCGGTCAACGATGCGATTTTCAAGCGAAATATTACGGTGTTTGACCGACTCAACGTCAGTATCGTATCCGCTCCCATTGAGGATCCCGACGAATACAAGCCCATAACCGAGATTGAGAGCATTGTCAAGGCGGGATCGTCGGATTACGACCTGGTCGCATCCGCTTGCTACACCACCATGCCCTCTGTGCTCAAGGGAACGTTTTACGACCTGACTGAGCTTGAGTACCTGGATCTTTCGCGTGATTACTGGATGCAGAGCTACAACGAGCTGATCTCCTACGGACAGAGCCAGTATACCGCCACGGGCATGATCGCGCTCTCTACCTATCGCTTTGCCTTTGTCACCATGTTCAACAAGAATCTGTTTGATAACAAAAACGTTCCGTACCTGTACGATGCGGTCAGCAGCGGCGAGTGGACGCTGGATTATCAGGCCTCGCTGGCAGCGGATTTTTACCAGGACCTTAACGGTAACGGCAGACATGACGAGGCGGATCTGTTCGGCTTTATCTCTTGCCCGGGACTGAGCACCGACCCTTATTGGAGCTCGTGCAACATGCCCATCCTGGAAAAGAATGATGCGGGCGAATACGTCTGGGTGCTGGACGTCGGACACGTGTCGGACGTGGTGGATAAGCTTTTGATCCTGTTCTATGATTGCGGCGGAACCTACCTTTACAAGGAGGAGGCAAGCAATACCGAGCAGGACGAGATTCGTCGGATGTTTGCCAAGGGTCACAGCGCGATGACCACGCTGCGCCTGATTGCCGTGGAGCAGCCCGATGTGCGCGATATGGAGCAGATGTACGGCATCGTGCCCATGCCCAAGTTCGACGAGGCTCAAGAGGACTACGGAACGCTGATGCACGACCAGTTTACGGTATTTTGTGTGCCTGTCTCGGCAGCCAAGGATAAGCTTGAGATGATCGGCGCAACGCTTGAGGTCATGGCCTCCGAGTCGCAAAGAACAGTCAAGCCTGCGTATTATGAGATCGCGCTCAAGCGCAAGTATATGAGCGACCCCATCGCGTGGGAGATGCTGGATCTCACCTTTGACAGAATGATCACGGATGCAGGCGTGATTTACGGCCTCTCGCTGAATTTCCCGCATCATATGCTGCGCACCATCGTAAACGGCAAAAAGAACAATGCGTCCTCCAAGTTTGCAAGCGTGGCAAAATCGTGCAAGAGATCTCTGATCAAGCTGCAGGGCAAGCTGGAAAAGCTGGAGGAATGATCAAATAAACCTAAGCGACCACCGGGAACGGCGGTCGCTTTTTTCTCTTGACAAAGTCATGAGAAAGTGGTATAATCTGCCCATAATAGAAATTGCAGGAGAGAGGAAGTATGAAAAAGACAATTGCAATGCTGCTTGCGCTGCTGACGCTGATCGCGTTGTTGGCCGCTTGCGTGGACACACCGAATGAACAAGACGGCGAAACCTCAGCCGGAGAAGAGACCACTGAGCAAGATGCACGTCTGGACGCCGTTCCCGAGGATCTGAAATTCAACGGAGAGGACATCGTGATCCTGAGCCGCGGCGTGCAGAAGTATACCGTGGATGAGATCGCTGTGCCCGAGCTCACTTCCGATCCTATCAACGATGCGGTATTCAACCGTAACATTGTGGTCGGTGACCGTTTGGACGTTAAGATCGTGTCCCAACCGCTTGATGACACCGACCCGTTCAAAACGGTTGCTGAGATCGAGCGCGTGGTCAAGGCGGGCAGCGATGATTATGATATGTTCGCCGGTGCGTGCTATGCAACTCTGCCCGCAGCACTTGGCGGCACCTTCTATGACCTTTGTGATCTGGAGTATCCGGATCTTTCGCAGAGCTACTGGATGCAGGACTACAATGATACAATCTCTTATGGTGAAAGCCAGTATACCGCTACGGGTATGATCGCACTCTCTACCTATCGCCTGGCGATTGTCACGCTGTTTAACAAGGAGCTGTTTGACGACAAGAGCCTGCCTTACCTGTACGAGGCGGTGGAGAACAACGAATGGACGCTGGATTACCATGCTTCTCTTGTTGAGGACTTCTACCAGGATCTCAACGGTGACGGAAAGCGCGACGAGGATGACTTGTTCGGTCTTGTGACCAGCGCCGTGATCAACGTGGACGCTTATTGGAGCGCATGCGACATCGCCCTGGTAGATAAGGATGCGGACGGCGCTTATACCTGGGCGCTGGATACCGAAAAACTTTCCAACGCGGTAGATAAGCTTTTGCTTCTGATCCACGAGAGCGGCGGTACCTATCTCTGCAAGGAGACTGAGGGCAGCTCCGCTCAGCCCGCGATCCGCGAGATGTTTGCAGAGGGCAGAGCTGCTACCACTACGCTGCGTCTGCTGGCTGTTGAGCTGGATGAGATCCGCAATATGCAAGAGGAGTACGGCATCGTGCCCATGCCCAAGTACGACCAGCTGCAGAAGAATTATCAAACGCAGATGCACGACCAGTTCACGGTATTTGCAATTCCCGCATCGGCTGCCCAGAGCAAGATAGAGATGATCGGAGCTGTCATGGAGGTCAT
The DNA here is from genome assembly GCA_017408625.1 of Clostridia bacterium. Next base: position 6,644 of record JAFQUG010000327.1, read on the forward strand.
GGCATCCGAGAACCTTCGTATGGTCAAGCCCGCGTACTATGAGATCGCACTCAAGAGAAAGTACATGAGCGACCCGATTGCATGGGATATGCTGGATATGGCATTTGAGCACGTGATCGTGGATGCAGGCGTCATTTACGCCGATTCGCTGGAGTATCCGCACCATCACCTGCGCACTATGATCGATAGTAAGAGCAACAGTGTGGCTTCGACCTTCGGCAAGTCCAAGAATAAGATGAATAAGCAGCTTGCCAAGATCGTTGATAAGATGGAGAATTTGGAAGAATGATCTGAGTCTTATATGAATGAGAGTCGCGCGCAGCAATTTCGCTGCGCGCGCCCTTTTTTGCCTTGACAAAGCAGGGAGTTGTATGCTATACTGAAAATATCATAAAGAAAAGGAAAGCGTGAGAGATGAAAAGATTTTTGACCGTACTGCTTGTTTTAGCGACCCTGCTTTCTGCCCTGGCTGCTTGCGCGGATGCGCCCGTCGAGGAGACCGGAACCGACGGCTCTGCCGTTGAGGAAACCACTGAGCTGTTGTATTTGGACAATCTTCCCGAGGATCTCAAGTTTAACGGGGAGGATATCGTGATCCTGAACCGCGCGCTGCAAGGATGGACGGCAGACGAGGTTGCCGTGCCCGAGCTCAATTCCGAGCCTGTTAACGACGCCATGTTCAACAGAAACGTGGCAATTGCCGACAGACTGAAGCTCAATATTGTCTCCGCTGCCCTGCAGGATCCGAGTGAGCAGCTGCCGATCGACGAGATCAAGCGTGCCGTCAAGGCCGGATCGGACGAGTACGATATGGTAGCCGCAGCCGCATATGTGACCGCGCCTGCCGTAGTGGAGGGCACGTTTATCGATCTGATGCAATTGAATTACCTGGATCTTTCGCAGGATTACTGGATGCAGGATTATAACGAGGCGATCTCGTATCAGGGTATGCAGCATACTGCAACGGGTATGATCGCGCTGTCCACCTATCGTTTCGTCTTTGTGACCATGTTCAATAAGGATGCATTTGACAACAAGAGTGTGCCGTACCTGTACGATGCGGTCTCCGACGGCGAATGGACGCTGGATTACCAGGCGACGCTCGCTGAGGATTTTTATCAGGACCTCAACGGCTCGGGTAAAGCAGACGAGGGCGATTTCTACGGCTTTGTGTCCTGCTGGGGCATTAGCGTGGACGGATACTGGGCGTCCTGCGATTTGCCTATCGTGCAAAAGAACGAGGACGGTGAATACGCGTACGTGCTGGATCTGGAGCGTTATTCCAACGTGATGGATAAAGTGCTGTATTTGTTTTACGGATACAATGGCACCGACATACACAGCCCGATTACGTACAACGTCGAGCAGGATAATATGAGAGAGATCTTTTCCCGCGGCGAGTGTGCCATGATCACACTGCGTCTGATGGCGGTCGAGCAGCCCGATGTGCGTAATATGGAGCAGGCATACGGTATCGTGCCTATGCCCAAATATGATGCTGCGCAGCCCGAATACGGCTCGGTCATGCACGACCAGTTCACGGTGTTCTCGGTTCCTGCATCGGCTGCTTCGAGCAAGTATGATATGATCGGTGCTGCCATGGAGGCAATGGCCTCCGAGTCCTTGCGTCTGGTACGCCCCGCATATTACGAGATCGCACTCAAGCGCAAGTATATGAGCGACCCTGTGGCGTGGGATATGCTGGATCTGATCTTTGCGGTCATGCGTACTGACCCCTCGTTTGTGTATATTACTTACATGGGCAGCCCGCATCACACCATGCGTAATATCGCGCAAAGCAGGAAAAATACGGTTGCATCCTCGTGCAAAAAGCTGAACAATACCGTTTCCAAGCAGATCACCAAGCTGCAAAAAAAGCTGGAGAATCTCGCTGACTGATCAAACCGAATGGAAGAAGTGGCAAGCTCACAGAAGTTTGCCACTTTTTTCTTGACAAAGCAAGCTTTATTATGATATACTGAGGACAATGAACAAGAAAGAGAGTGTGACCCCGATGAAAAAGTATTTAGCATTGTTTCTCGTTTTCGCCACACTGATCTCTGTGCTGGTCGCCTGTGCGGAAACAGGGGACGGGCAGACGGAGGATTCGACTCCTGCCGAGGAGAACGCGGAGACCCTGCAGCTGGACAATATTCCGGACAGCCTGAGATATGACGGTGAGGAGGTTACCATTGTCAGCCGCGCATTTTTGGGCTGGACGTGGGACGAGGTTGCCGTGCCTGAGCTCAATTCCGAGCCGGTCAACGATGCTGTTTTTAACAGGAATGTGACGGTCGGGGACAGACTTGGCATCAATATCGTTTCTCATGCCATTGACGATGCAGACCAGGCAAAGCCGATCGCAGAGGTGCAGCGCGCCGTGCTGGCGGGCTCTGCCGAATTCGACCTGTTGGCGGGTGCTGCATATCTTGTGCTGCAGGAGTCTTTGGAGGGCCTGTTCTGCGATATGACGCAGCTGGAGTACCTGGATCTTTCGCAGGACTACTGGATGCAGGATTATAACGACGTGATCTCTTATCGAGACAGGCAGTACAGCGCAACCGGTATGATCGCGCTGTCCACCTACCGCTTTGCTTTCGTGACGCTGTTCAATAAGAATCAGTTTGACAATAAAAACGTTCCGTATCTGTACGAGGCGGTCAATAACGGCGAATGGACGCTGGATTATCAG
>JAFQUG010000328.1 GCA_017408625.1 Clostridia bacterium
CCTCCTCCTCACCGATAGGGGTTTCCAGCGATACGGGGTCCTGCGCGATCTTCATGATCTCGCGCACCTTCTCGGCGCTCATGCCCATCTTTTCACCTATTTCCTCGGCCGTTGCCTCACGGCCAAGCTCCTGCAGCATCTGACGCGAATAGCGGGATACCTTATGGATGGTTTCCACCATGTGGACGGGGATACGGATGGTTCTTGCCTGATCTGCGATGGCACGGGTAATGGCCTGTCTGATCCACCAGGTTGCATACGTGGAGAACTTATAGCCCTTTGTGTAGTCAAACTTGTCAACCGCCTTCATCAAGCCCAGGTTACCCTCCTGGATCAGATCCAGGAAGAACATACCTCTGCCCACGTATCTCTTTGCAATGCTGACGACCAGACGCAGGTTCGCTTCCACCAGCTCCATCTTGGCATCCTCGTCGCCTGCTGCCATTCTCTCGGCAAGCTCGCGCTCCTTATCGGCGGTCAAGAGCGGCACGCGACCAATCTCCTTCAGATACAGACGCACAGGGTCATCGATCGCAAGGCCCTCCTGGCCGAGCAATCTTTCCATGTTCTCGCCATCTCTGAACTGCTCTACTTCATTTTCGATCTCATCGATCTCTGCACTGGAGATATCGTCACCGATCGGAATTCCGTTGTCCTCAAGCGTCTCGTAAAGCTTGTCTATACTGTCCAGATCATAGTCCATTTCTTCCAGCGCATCATCCAGATCCTCGCTGGAAAGGTCGCCCTTCTTTCCTTTGGCGATCAGCTCCTCCATAGTAAGCTTCTTTTCTTCATTTTCACCGGTTACAATAGTGGTCTCGGTCATGTTTTGGTTTCCTTTCCTATCGATTACGATTATTTTTTCTTTTTCGCGTCGAGCAGCTGCTGAATGGAAAGCACGGCATCTCCCGATGCCTTGGCATCACTCTTTTTCTTTTGCTCGATCAGGGTCTGCACGCTGGCTCGCAGCACGGCTGTACCGTTTTCGGCCAAAGCCCGTCTTCTTTGCAGCATGCTTTGCAGCCTACCCATCTCATCCGGAGTAAAATCCTCTCCCATCAGAGAATAGACAAAGCCGCCCTCTTCCCGCTCCATTTGCATGATGCGGGCAAAGGCTCGCTTGCCGAGCGACGAGAAAAAATCCTCCTCGCCAAGGCTCAGCGTACCTGTTGTGATCATTCTTCTATGCTCGGGATACAGCATCAGAAGCCCGAGTATGGCCTCCTCTGCCGCTACCGCTTGCACGTTTTTGGCAGTATCGGGATTCACTCTGTCTCCGTATCCCTTGGCGGAAAGCCCCGCCTCCTTGCTTTGCTTTTGCTTCATGGCTCGGATGCGCTTGGAAATGGCTCGCTCCACATCGTTTTTCATGCTTTCCGGGCTGATGCCAAGCTTGTCCGCCACCATGGAAACGTAGATCTCGCGCTCCACCTTGGAGGGGGATTGCGCGATCAGTGCGCACAGCTCCTCAGAGGCCTTGATGCGCTCCTCGGGCAATTCCATGCTGTATTTCGCAAAGATCTTTTCGGATTTATACGAAAACTCGGTTCGGCTGCCTTCCACCAATCGGCGGAAGCGCGCGTCTCCGAATTTGCGCAGAAACTCATCGGGGTCCTTGGCATCGGTCACGTGCAGCACGCGCACGTCCATACCGACCTGTCCAAGCACATCCATTGCCTTCAGGGCGGCACGTTGGCCTGCCTCGTCGGCGTCATAGCAGATCACGACCTGCTTTGTATATTTGGTCATCAGTCTTGCCTGCTCCGGTGTGATCGCCGTGCCAAGCGTTGCCACGGCGTTCTCAAACCCGTAGGCATGCAGCGAGATCACATCCATATATCCTTCGCACAGGATCAGTCGATCCGTACAATGGTTTTTGGCAAAGTTAAGCGCAAACAGATTTTTGCGCTTTTGGAACGCGGGGGTGTCGGAGGAGTTGAGATATTTGGGCTTGGAATCATCCATCACGCGCCCGCCAAAGGCAATGACGTTGCCTGCGGTATCAATGATCGGAAACATGACGCGATTGCGGAAATAGTCGTAAGCACGTCCGTTTTTCTGGCTGATTCCGCACAAAAATCCTTGTGCCAGCTCCTGATCGGTATATCCCCTTTTGTGCATGTAATCGGTCAGCATATTGAACGATCCCGGAGCAAAGCCAAGACCGAAATGCTTGATCAGTGCCATGCTCAGACCTCGCTTTTCGGTCAGATAGCGAAGCCCCTCTGCACCGATGGGGTCAAGCAAGCATTGATGAAAGAATTTCGCGGCGTCCCTGTTCATGTCGTGCACGCGCTTGCGCGTCAGGCCGCCCGTATTCTTTTCCTGCTCCTTGACAATCTGAATCCCCGCTCTTGCCGCGAGCACTTCAACGGCTGACGGATAATCCAGATTTTCATTTTTCATGACGAAGGTAATGGCATCACCGCCTGCACCGCAGCCAAAGCAATAAAAGCTTTCACTGTCGGGAAACACCGTAAACGACGGTGTTTTTTCACTGTGGAACGGACAAAGCCCGCCAAAGTTGGAGCCCGCACGCTTGAGCGTGACGTAGCTGCCGATCAGCTCGACTATGTCTGTGCGGTGGCGCACCTCCTCCACGACTTCTCTTGGAATTCTCATCTTTTATCTGCCCCTCCAGACCTGCGGGATGAACAGATCGTTATAAAGTTGAATGGCGTATCTGTCGGTCATGCCCGAAACGTAATCGCAAACACAACGCTCCACCGATTCCGACTCAATATTTCTCTTGTAGGACTCGGGCAGCTTTTCGGGATGCTTTACAAAGTACTCGTAAAGCTTGATCAGCATATCCTCAGCCTTTCCCTCCTCGCCCTTAGCGACGGGGTTGAGATATACGTTCTCAAACAGAAATTCACGCAGCTGATCGGTCGCTTCGGCGATCTCGGGCGTCATGCAAATATGATCCTTGTCGGTCGAGCCGCGAATGACCGAGGTGACCATGGAATTGATGCGTTGGCTGTGCTTTTGGCCAAGACACTCGCGCAGATGCACGGGAATATCCTCAAGTGACAGAATTCCCGCACGGCAAGCATCGTCGATATCATGGTTGATGTAAGCAATTTTATCGGCGTATTTAACCAGCACGCCCTCCAAGGTACTCGCACCGCAAAAATCAAGCGAACCCGAGTGGTGCAGGATGCCGTCTCTGACCTCCCAGGTCAGATTCAGACCCTTCCCGTCATTTTCCAGCACCTCAACGACACGAAGACTTTGCGCATAATGCGAAAAATCGGGAGAATAGCACTTCTGCAGTGCGCGCTCACCTGCGTGACCAAAGGGGGTATGCCCCAGATCGTGTCCAAGTGCTGCGGCCTCGGTCAGGTCCTCATTGAGTCTCAGTGCTCGTGCCATGATACGTGCGATCTGTGTGACCTCCAGGGTGTGGGTCAGGCGAGTACGGTAATGGTCCCCAACCGGAGCAAGAAAGACCTGCGTCTTATTCATCAGACGGCGGAAGGACTGGCAGTGCGTGATTTTATCGCGGTCGCGCTGGAATTCGGTACGCAGCTCGCAGGGCGTCTGATAACGCTCGCGTCCGCGTGTTTGCGAGGTACGGAAGGCATAAGGAGAGAGGGATTGCTCTTCTCTTTCCAAGAAAATATTGACAAAGCTGTCCTTTTTTTGTTCCATAGTACGACCTCGCTTTCTATATTTTTATTCTTACATTAATAATATACGCATTTTTTTGCGATTTTCCTTTTTTTCTTGCGTAATTTTTTTGAAATTATCACACTGCCAATATTTTGATCACGTTTTTGCAAACGTAGGGGAAGATATCATCCTCCCGCCCTATAATAACGGGCAACCGCCACCATACGGTTGCCACGGATGAAAGTTTTCGCCCGCCTTTTTCAGAAAGGCATGGTGGCGTGTGAATGTTGTTTTATATTCGAGTGTTAGTGACGCCACCCGATGCTGAATTCCTGCGAAATTCAGCATCCAAAAGTCAACCGGCAGAGCCCCATAAAAACGGCCTTTCATTCGCTTGCGAATAATGGTTCATTTCTTTGGCCTACTGCTCCAAAGAAAGAACGGAGAGAATTATCTCAACGTTAAAACATAAGGGAGCCACCTGGCATAGGTAACTCCCTTTGCTGTTTATGTGAGAAAACCGTTTCCGTTCTTTTTGAGCAAGGAGCTGCAAAGAAGAACATATTTGCTGCGCAAATTAAACAGCATGGTTGGATTTCGCGCCTGCGGGCGCGACAAGGGCTCTGCCCTTGACCTGCAAGCCTTTGAAAAGGCTTGACCCAAACTTTCATCCTGTTTATGCGTGTCAGAAGTGTTCACACGTCCGTCTCGTGATAGTCGTAGCGTTCCCCCGTCTTTTCGGGTACGCATTTGCCGTTGCTTGTCTCCGAAATGCGACGCCACAAGGCGTCCTTATGCTCGTCCTTGACCGCAAAGTGCACGGTCACCGTATCGGCATATTCCACGTCGTCTACAAGCGCACCCATCTTGGGCAGCAGCAGATTGAACTTCTGATAATCCGAATACGAGCAATTCATGCTGTACTCTCCGTACTTGTGATAGGTTATGATATGCGCTGCATCCAGCGCGATCCTTGCTGCGTGCGAATACGCACGCACAAGTCCGCCCGCGCCCAGCAAAATGCCACCGAAATAGCGCGTGACCACCACGACCATATCGGTCGCCCCCGATTTGCGCATACATTCAAGCACGGGCACGCCCGCAGTTCCCTGCGGCTCGCCGTCGTCCGAATATCTTGCAACAATGCCGCCCTTAAGCAGATACGCCCAGACGTTATGCGTAGCATCGGCATATTCTCTTTGCTTCTGCTTGACAAAGGCCATGGCCTCCTGCTCGTTTTTGATGGGAGCGGCATGCCCGATAAAGAGCGAATTCCGCTCCTCAAACTCAGCCGACGCCACCTTTTCAAGCGTCATATAAAGTTGTTCGTCTGCCATACTCACACTCCGTCAAGTCCGACTGCGCGATACAGTGCGTCGCGGACCACGCCATAGCGGAACGCCACGGGCTGCGCGATGCTGTCGGTATGCAGCAGCTCTTCAAATCGCTTGATCGAGATAAATCTCGCCGCCACGGTCTCCTTTTCCTGCAAGATCACCGCGGAAGCGGGCTGATTGGTTGTGTACAGATAGCATTCCACAAAGGCAGAGGGCTCGCGGATGACGCGCAAAAGCTGCAATTCGTCCTTGGCCGCCTTAAAGCCGGTCTCCTCGCGCAGCTCACGCACAGCAGCCTCAATGCCGCTCTCTCCTGCGATCGCACCACCTGCCGTGATCTCCCAAACGTTTGGGAAATTGGGCTTTTCCGGTGCGCGCAGTGTTACAAGGATCTCACCCTTATCATTGACCGTAAAAATACTGACGCTGAGCACAAACGTGCCCTCGGGCATGGGATCACCGCGCACGATGGTCGTGCCCAGAGACTTTCCCGACGCGTCAAACAGATCTCTTTTTTCCATGTTTACTCCCAGTCATGCTTTTTCTGTGGTGCAGTCGGGTCAAATTCGCGCAGCATACCGCGCACCTTGGCATCCACCACCGCGGTCACCCTGACCGCATCCGGACCGTATTCCACGTCCTCCACCGTTGCCATTTTATAAAGCGTATTCAAAGCTCCTTGCTTTGCGTTGGGAATGACAAAGGTCACGCGAGTCTTGCCTGCCTGAATCATGCTCTCCAGCATTTGCGCAAATTCCTCGTATCCGCTGCCTGTCAGCGCAGAAATATGGATCTGATGCTCGGCGTTTCTGCCGCCCACCGTGGGCAATGCCCCCTCAACCAGATCGCACTTATTGAACACGTAAAGCGTCGGCTTTCCCGCAGCACCCAGATCGGCCAACACCTGCTCGGTGACCTCCAGCTTTTGCTCGTGCTCGGGGTCGGACGCATCGATCACAATGATCAGAATATCGGCGTACACCGCCTCGTCAAGCGTCGAACGGAACGCCTTGATCAGATGGTGCGGCAGCTTACGGATAAAGCCGACCGTATCGGTCAGGAGAATGCTCTCGCCGCCGGGCAGCTCGAATTTTCTTGTGGTGGGGTCAAGCGTGGCAAACAGCTTATCCTGCGCCAGGATCCCCGCATCGGTCATTCGGTTGAGCAGCGTGGATTTGCCCGCATTGGTATAGCCCACGATGGCGACCTTGCAAAGACCGCTCTTATCGCGAGAGGCGCGCATGGTCATGCGGTTCTTTTCCATTTCGGAAAGCTGTGCCTCCAGTGCCGTGATGCGACGCTGAATATGACGGCGATCGCTCTCCAGCTTGGATTCACCCGGACCGCGCGTACCGATACCGCCGCCCAATCTTGAGAGCTGCGTGCCCTTACCGATCAGTCTGGGCGCGGTATAGCGCAGCTGCGCAAGCTCGACCTGCAGCTTTCCCTCACCGGTCACGGCATGCTGGGCAAAAATGTCCAGGATCAGCATGGATCTGTCGATCACGCGCACATCGTTTCCGATATCGTCCTCCAAATTTCTGATCTGCGCGGGTGAGAGGTCCTCGTCCGTGATGACCAGGTCAATATCGTTATTTTTGCAGAGCTCCGCGACCTCCTGCACCTTTCCCGAACCGATCAGGGTTCTGGGGTCGGGCGTATCCTTGCTTTGCACCACGCGTGCAAACGCCACACCGCCCGCTGTATCCAACAGTCGCTCAAGCTCGTCAAGCCCGCTTTCTACCGCTGCCGCATCCGCCTCGCGGGTTACGATGCCGATCAGCACGGCACGCGTCTCAGACTTGATTTCCCTGTTTTGCAAGTCTTGCATTCTGTCTTCTTCTCCTTCTCTTCTCCGCCTTGTGCGTCACGTGCACGTAGCGTTGCATGCACGACACGTAGTCCTCGTGCAAGCGTGTATTCTTGCCGCCGAAGCGAGAGAGCAGCTCCCTGCCGCTGACCCAGCAAACCTGGTCTACCTCTTCCTCCTGCAGCACCATATCATCAATCTCAGCCTCGGTATACACAAGATAAATGTCCACGATCTTGTGCCCGTTATAGGTACGGACGCAATTTCGGATCTGGCCGTCGGCAATCTCCAGCCCCAGCTCCTCACGCACCTCGCGGCGCATACCGGTCTCGCTGTCCTCTCCTGCCTGCACCACACCCATCGTCATACACCATGCTCCGGGCAATACCCGTTTGGTCGCAGAGCGTTTCTGAATCAGGAAGCCGTGATCTCTGTGATAGATAAAGGCGTGGATGACCATTGTGTACTCATCATCACCAAGCCGATAACGGCGGCCTCGCTCCACAAGCTTACCGGTTCTTTCTCCGTCGTGCGTATAAACGTCCAGCATTTCCATAATACAGTCCTTCTTTCTCCTCAGCTCCCGTAAGCATACCGCTTACAGTGCCTTGGCGCGAGATAAAACAACAGAAAACGGGCAGACTCCGCCTTTGTCGCGTAGAGTCTGCCCGTTTATCAAAAATGTCGCAAGAATTACTTTCTTACAGCTTCCAGTCTCTTCTTGAACTTGTCAACACGACCGCCGGCATCAACGAACTTCTGCTTACCGGTGAAGAAAGGATGGCACTTGGAGCAAATTTCAACTCTCATCTCGCTGCCCTTGGTGGAACGAGTAACAACAGTTTCGCCGCAAGCGCACTTAACGACACACTCTACGTAATTGGGATGGATTCCGCTTTTCATTTTTTATACCTCGCATAAATTTTCTCGATGTTCTTTGACATCGGATTCACAAGCGGAGATATTATACCATATATCGCTTTCCTTGTCAAGTCTTTTTGAAAATATTTTTATATTGTATGATTTTTCATGTTTTTTTGATAAATGTGAAACGATTTGAACCCAAACCTGTTATAATGAATGAAGAACGTATCAAAGGAGTTTTTTATGAAACGGATACTTCCATTTTTTGGGGTCATGCTCATGCTGGCCGTCACTTTTGCGGGATGCGCGCAGACAACGCAGATTGATGATCTTTCCCGCACGTCATATATTGAAGTGCGCGCGTTTTCAAACGTCGATCGGACCTATGCCGATTACGTCATCAAAGATGCTGCCGTTGTGGACGATGTCTGTGCAACGCTGCAATCGTTGACACTACAAAAGGTGAAGATCACCGAGCCGCTTGGCATTGCATATCAGCTGACCTTTTACGATCACGCGCACAGAAAAATCAACGTCGTTTCTGTCGTTTTCGGGAATTACTTGGATTATGACGGTGATATCTGTAAAATATTAAGCGATTGTAACGTGGTCGCATATCTGGAGCGTACCGTATCAACACTTACGCCCGTTTCACAAGAAGGAGGTACACCATGAAAAAGATTCTGGCATTATGCGCTGCTTTATTGGCGCTTGCGTTGGAAATCATGCCATACGGTGCAGTCTGCAACTTTGCCACCCCGCCGGGTGAGCCGCCCTTGCGGCTGACCTATTCCTATTTTTCCCTCATCCCGTTCGGATATGCCCATTTTTCTCCCTTTTTCGTGGCAATATTGACCTGTGCTCTGACAGTTTTGCTGTTCGTTTACTTTTTTATCGGGCAACGCATACGCAAGCCTGTACTGATCGTTGCAGCCGTTGCTTCCCTGCTCTCGTTGGCACCGCTGCTTTTGGGAATATCGTATTATTCGCTTGTCGGAGCTCTGATCACGATTTGCCTGATCATTGCAACCGTGCTTGTGCTGTGGGACAAGGAGATCGCGGAATAAAAAACCACATGGGGAGAGAAAATAGCGAAAAATCCGCAGAATACAAGGACCGTATCACATGGATGCGGTCCTTATTTGTTTGTTTTTATGTGGTTGCCGCAGACGCTGGCGATCAATGATCGCCAGCACCTGTTGAAATGCTATGTGAGAAAACCGACTCCGTTCTTTTTGACACCTCTGGCGCAAAGAAGAACATATTTGCTTCGCAAAATCACACCAAAATCTATCAAAAATGCATTCGCCGACGGGTGCTATGCAGTTTTGACATAGCAGATTTTTTCGAGCCCCAAAGCTTTTCCCGCAGGGCATATAGGCAATATGTCCAAGGGAAAAGATGAAGGGATCGGACAAATCTGCC
>JAFQUG010000329.1 GCA_017408625.1 Clostridia bacterium
AGATTTTTATGAAAAAGACACTTATTTTTGCGCTGGCAGCACTGCTTGCGCTTTCCTGCCTCGCATTTACCGCTTGCTCGGGCGAAACCAATCCCGGCGGTGCAAACACTCCCGGTGGACAGACCCCCGAGGGCAACGAATCGACCGTAGACGGCCTGATCAACTGCTATATTGAGTTTAACGGCACATCTTATACCACCACGGACTCTTCCATGATCAAGGTGGACGGCTCTGCACTGACCATCATCAAGCCAGGTACTTACGATATTTCCGGCACGTTGGACAACGGCCAGATCATTGTAGAAGTCACCAAGGCTGACCGCGTCACGCTGATCCTCAACAACTTCACCGGTCATAACGAATCCTCTGCCGTCATCTGGGTCAAGAGCGCGGACAAGGTTTACTTAGAGGTCAAGACCGGCACCACCAATACACTGACCGACGGCTCGACCTACGTGTTCGAGGGTGCTGAGACCAAGCCCAACGCTTGCATTTACGCATCTGATGACCTTTCCATCAAGGGACACGGCACGCTGATCGTCACGGGCAACTACAACAACGCCATCGGCAGCAAGAACGACCTTTCGATCAACAACTGTAAGCTGACCGTCAAGGCGGTCAACAACGCACTCAAGGGCAACGACAGTGTCACCATCAAGGGAGATGCCGAGGTGCTGATCGAGGGTGCGGATGATGCGATCAAAGCCGACTCCCTGGACGAGGGCAAGGGCTACGTCACCGTCACCGAAAACGCCAAGGTCACGGTTTACTGTGAGGACGACGCTCTGCAATCCACGCAGAACATCACCATCACCACGGGTGCAACCGTTACCACCTACGCCAAGGGTAACAGCGTCAACTGCGACGGCATTATGACCATCGACGACGGCTGCTTAATTGAAAACACGCCCGAAGCGTGAGTTCAACAAAAAATGAAGAATGAAAAATAAAGGTAGAACCCCCTTGCGAGAGCAAGGGGGTTCTCAATTCTGAATTTTTCACAACACGTCTGCAAACACGTAAAGGTAATAGTCCTCTAAAGCAGGCACCACGGTCACGGAATCGTCGGTGGGTCTGGTGTCGGACAGGATGCGCAGAATCACGCCCTGCTCGCCGTTCCGGATGTTGACCACGCGGAATTTTTCCTGCATAGATTGCACATCCTCAGCGGCCACAACCGTCTGCCACACCTGACCTTCGATCTTTTGGGTCAGCTCGTAAGGACTGCCGCTGTCCGAGATCACGCCCTTTTTGAGCATGATGGCCTCGCGGGCGATAAACTCCACGTCGGAAACCACGTGGGTGGCGATGATGACGGTCTTGTTCAGCGCAACGCTGGCGATGTAGTTACGGATGGCAATGCGCTGCTTCGGGTCAAGACCCGCGGTGGGCTCGTCGAGGATGACGATCTCGGGGTCACCGAGCAGGGATTGCGCGAGGGCAAGGCGCTGCTTCATACCGCCCGAGAAAGAGCCGATGCGGTGAGTGCGGACGTCGTGAAGCTCCACGGCGTGCAGAAGCTCGTCGATCTGCTCGTCTGCTTTTTTCTTATTCAGCCCCTTGAGAACCGCCATATAGCGAAGGAAGTCAAGAGCCGAAAACGAGGGATACATGCCGGGATACTGGGGCATAAATCCCAGCTTTTCGCGATAGGATGCGCCCAATTTATCGATGTTCTCGCCATCCAGCGTCACGCTGCCGCTGCTCGCGCGCAGATTTTGCGTCACGATATTCATCAGCGTGGACTTGCCCGAACCGTTGGGGCCAAGCAACGCATAAATGCCGTGGTCGAACTTGTATGAAAATTGATCCAATGCTAAATTGGAGTCATAGGATTTAGATAGTTGATTGATACAAAGCATAAATAATTCCCTTTCCAATCAAGATTTGCGCTTGCGAGGCCAAAGATCAAGCCATTTGATCAGCGCGCAGAGAGTCAGCAAGCAGATCACTGCCGCAAGTATGGTCAGGTATGTCATATAGTGCGTATCCTGCGCGAAGGACTGCAAAAACGTCGTGCCGTCCAGCAGATACGTATAGTCGATTCCGCTCGCTGCTTCCATACCAAAGCGGCGCATGAAATACGGCAGCAGTGTGACCATAGCAACCGTTATGCTCGTACCCAGCACGCTCTTTGTCACAAGCGACAAGCAAAGCAGCATCATAGCCATAAGCAAATATGCTGCGCCCTTGACCGCCAGCCATGCAATCAAGCCCTGCGCAATAGTCATATCGGGCAACGCGGCAAAGCCCGGAAGGCTCTGTATGGGTGCTGTCCACATGGGCAGCTCGAATCGCAGCAGTACAAAGGCAAGATCAATTGCCGCAAAGGCGGCAAACACGCCCAGCGCAAGCAGAGCTGCCGCTGCGTATTTGGCACAAAGCACGCCTGCCCTGCCGCGCTTGGACGGACGCAAAATCTGATACGCCCCCGCGCGATATTCATCGGCAAATACGCCCGCGAACGAGAGCAGCACCAATGCATACAGCAAGAAATCAAACTCGCCGTCAAACAACGCATTCCAGCCCGTGTCATAGACAAAGTGCCCCTCTTTTCCCTGCTCTGCAAGCCCTTGCAAATAGTCTCTGCGACCCTCAATGCGCTTCAGATGCTCGGTACGCTCCTGTGCGTACTCGTATTCATTGAAATATTGCGCATATTCTTCCGAGGTGATCTTTCCGCTTTGGTGCGCCTCCATCATTTGCGAAAACTTGGCGTCCGAGCCTGCCTCGTCAATGCGCTTGCGCTCCTCTTCGATATATTGCAGCTTCTCTTCGGTAACCTCTCCCGCAAGCGTTGTCATATATTCGTGATACACACTGTCGGTAAACGATGACTGATACACGTAAGTACCCGAGGAGATCAGCAGCTTGGCAATCAGCAAAACAGCCAAGATGACGGCAAGCTTATTGCCGACCAGCAGCTTGTGCAGTTCTGCACCAATCAGCGTGCGACCGATCAGCGGCACCGCCGTTGCAGGCAAGCGCAGCTTGATCCCCTTGCGCTTTCTTCCCGCTCCCGGTGTTTTGCAGAACATCCACCCCGCAGTCATTGCCAACGCGACAGCCACCAAGGCATATACCGTAATTAACAAAGGGATAAACGCCACCGATGCGCCAAACACGTTCAGCGAGTAGTAACGGGTAAAATAACTGTGCGTATCCATTGCCCCGAAAATATTGAGCATATGATACGACCCGAATTGCTCGACAGATACGAAAAAATACAGGGCAAACTGCGCCGCAAGCACGCCAAGAGAGCTGACAAAGGTGAGCGCATAATCCTTGCACAAAGTCCCCAGCAGCATAATGCATGCGCCAAGCGCAAACAAAGTAAGTGTTTTGATTCCAAGCGAAAGCGCAAGATACTCACCCACCGTAATGATCTCGGGGCAGAATTTGTACGCCTCGAATACCTGCACGAAATTCCCCATAGAGGAAAGGCCGCACAAGCTGCCGAACACGATCAGAGCAGCGGCTTGGAAGATCAACACAAGCCCTGCGGACACGCAAAGCAGCACGCCAAGCTTGCACAGCAGCGTGCGCATCCTGCCGCCCTTGGTTGCGTGCAGAATCGGGAGCATGCCCGAGCGGTATTCCCCAATGCAAAGCCCGACTGCCGCCACCGTCAATAGGATCGCCATGAGCACGTTGCCGTCGGTATAGGCAAAATAGCTATCCCAGCCAACGGCATATTCATACTCGATCTCAATCAGCGCGTTGACCTCGTAGATTCTGATCAGATCCCCCTGATAGCGGTATTCATACGCCTGCTCACTCACGCCCGAGGCAAGATAATCCTCCTGCGCCATACGGGCAGCTCTGACCACGCGCCCAACGTCGGCTTCATAGGAATCCAGCTCCTGCAAAACCCTGTACGCCATATAGCAGTCCCGATACTTGGAAACGTCCGCTAAAAATGCGCTGTCAAAATACTCTTCAGCCGGGAAGTTGTAGGAAAACGAGGTTGCATTCGGGTTCTCCTTCTTGTACTCCGCATACGCCTGCTCGAATGCCTCCCGACTCACTCTTTCGTATTCCTCATTCACCTTGCCAAGCCGTGCGTACTCGGAGTTCCACGCATCCGCATCGCGATTGTAAGCATCCAGCTGATCTAAAATTTCCGGCTCAATCGTCACGCTCCCCGCCGTCTCTTTGGCACTGCGATAGCAAAGTCCGATATTGAGAAGCAGCAGCAACGCAAACAAAATCACGAACAGCTTGCTTTGAAATAGCTTTTTGAATTCATATTTCAGCATAAGCCAAATCCTTTCAAGTCAATTACGAGATCTGTTTGATCTCTTCCATGTCCTCCAGCTCGATAAAGCGCACCGTTCCGCTGTGCAGATCGACCATGATCAGATAATCCCACATTTTAGGTTGTTTGCTTTCTTCCACATTGCCCTGTGACGGTCTGCCATGCGACGGTCTGTCACCGAAAGTAGGGTTGAAATAATTGCGGTACTGCTCGTGATTCTGGATCTTCATCCACAGGCACTCCCCGTCCACGTAATAATTTTGGATAAGAATGGGTACACCCTGATAAAACATCTGGAACACCAGCTCCTCCTCATCAGAGCCGATCTGACGTCTGAAAATGCGCGCGTTGGTCGTTTGCGAGGTAATGGTTCTGGGGTCATCGGGGTCTTCCCACAAAAAATACTCCTTATTGGGATCGCTCTCGATCTCCTCGTCGGTCAGTAGCTTGGTATAGTAGATATAGTCACCCGACAAAACGACGTTACGAGTCTGCTCACCAAGCGGGATGCTCTCACCGGTATCCAAGGAGTACAAATAATACTGATCGAATACGCCGTAGCCCTTCCAATCCAAGATAATAAAGTAGTCTTTGGTGTGGCTATAGATTCTCTTAGGACCTTCAAACAGCGATTCTTTTTTGCTAAAATTCAAATCGGTCTTTTGCCAGGTATAATAATTCTCAAAGTCGCTTAGGGTGTAGTAGATCTCATCGTTCTCCACAAAGCACTGACCGATGTTGATGTCCCCCGAGACCACACTGATCTCCCCGTTATCCATATTGAGGGTCTTGACGGATTGAATGGAGGTTGTATTGCTGCCGACGTAATTGCTTTCGATAAAATACAGCAGATTGTCCTTTTCGTAAATAATCTCAATATACTCGGTATGCACCTGCCCGTCCTGCATATATGTAGGAAGAACGTACAGCATCTCTACGTTGTTGCGCTGGTAATCGCAACGGTAGAGTCGCGATTTGAAGTCCTTATAGTAGCTGATGAAATACAGGTACTGCTCTCCGACGTACGTGCAGATCTCAGCGAAGTTGTTCCACGCGCCATCAAATATACATTTTTCGCCGCCCTCGCACATGGGGTCGGGACACCATGCGCTGATGTTACCGGTCATCTTGTTGAAAAACCACGTGGAGCCGTCCGAGGCAAACAGGGTTCTGCCCGTGGGCAACACGTTTGCACCAAAGTCTTCATCGCTGTTGCCCCGGTAGAGCTCATACAGTTCCTCTTCCGATTTGCCTTCAAAAAAGCCGCCCTCGCCCTGCTTCAGCGCATAAGCTTGCCAATCCTGGGCATTGATGATGGTACCGATAATATTACTCCCTGCTTGTGGCAGCTTATTCTGCTCCTCTTGCTCCTGCTTACTTTCCAGCTCCTCTTGATACTCCTGTCGGCGGTTGTTGCACGCGGCAAGCGCGCCAAGCAGCATGACAAGCGCCAATGCG
>JAFQUG010000330.1 GCA_017408625.1 Clostridia bacterium
AAGTGTCTGATTGATATTTTCAGCATCGTCCTCACCCGTCACAAAGAAATACAAATTTCCCTTTTTGGCATGTCTTTTGAGATTGAGCTCCAAAATATCCTGTTTGATCAGAATGGCATTCAGACGCTTGGCCTGTGCCAGCATCTCGCCCGAACGCTCGTCGTCATCCTCAAACACGTCGCAGAACACAATCACGCGACGGTTGCCGTTTTTCTTGATATCCTTTGCCAGCACCAATGATTTTTCATTGAGCTCGGTAAACATGTAGATGTCCGCCCTTTTCCGCAACGAAAAGCGCAGCATGGAATTCAGATTTTTGAAAAAGGAGAGCAAAAATCCAAAGGTAAATACAGGAGCGGCAATGATCATGACAGACATGATTGACGAGCAGATGGGAACCATCCAGGTCGACATGCCCTGCATGTTTTCACCGTAGAAGGCAAAATCACCGTCCACAACAAACGTACCGATCGTATCGCGAATGGCTACAAAGATCGCAGTGATGATCTTTCCTCGCTCCTGCTCGTGCTCGCCCGAGATCTCCAGGGCAAAATACATAATGGTCAAGGAAAGGAACACCGAAACGGCCATGACGAAAAAGCCGATGGTCTCATTGTTCTGTTTATCCTTACGGCGTGCCAGGCGAAGCGCGATCAAAAGACCCGCAACCATAGTTGCCACTGACAGGGGAAAACAAATATTCCAGATCATTTTTCTAACTCCTTACAACCGGTTGAAACGTTGATGTAATGCTTTGCAAGACCGCCTTCGCTGGTCTCTCTGTACTCGCTCTTTAAGTGAATACCGGTTTCATACATGGTTTTGACCACCGTATCAAACGGGATCTTACTCATGCTTGTCAAAAAGTTTGCCAGAGAAAGCGCGTTGATGGCACGCATGGCCGCCACTGCGTTTCGCTCAATACAAGGGATCTGCACAAGACCGTCGATCGGGTCGCAGGTAAGCCCCAGATGGTGCTCCATTGCCACCTCTGCGGCATATTCGATCTGCTCAAGGCCCATACCAAACAACTCCGCAAGAGCCGCTGCCGCCATGGAGCATGCACTGCCGATCTCGGCCTGGCATCCGCATTCCGCGCCGCTGATTGACGCGTTGGTTTTGATAATGTTGCCGATCAGGCCTCCCGTGGCAAGTGCGCGGAAGATCTGCTCGTCCGAAAAGCCCTTCTGCTCCTGCATATACTTGAGCACCGCGGGTACGACACCGCAAGCACCGCAGGTAGGCGCGGTCACGATTTCGCCACCGCTTGCGTTTTCCTCACCTACTGCAAACGCATATGCGCAGACCAATCGGTTCTCACGCGTTTGTGCCGACTCGTCGATATGACGCTGATTATACAGATAGTGTGCCTTGCGCGTGACGTGTAGGCCGCCACCAAGCTCGCCCTTGGTGCGAAGTCCGCGCCCGATGCAATCCTCCATGGTCAGCCACATATCCGAAATATATTCCCAGATCCCGGGGCCCTCTACCATTTCCACGTAATCGGGCAGGCGCATATCGTGCTCGGTGCAATAATCCGCGATCTCGGTAAAGGTAGAGTGCGGATAGATCGACTTGGTTTCAAGCGGCCCTTGCCCGTCAAAGAGAATGCTGCCGCCTCCAACGCTGTAAACACGTGCTGAGCCAACCTGCTCGCCGTCCTTGAACGCTGCAAAATCTACGGTGTTGGGGTGCACGGGCGTGGGGCTTGTTTTATCAAAGACCATTTCGGTCTTATCCTCTCCAAGTGCCTCCAGGATGACCGCGTCGGTCATATGCCCCTTACCGGTCAGTGCAAGCGAGCCGTACAGCACCACGCGATACGCATCCGCATCCGGATATTGCTGCTTGAATTGAGTCGCAGCCTTGAACGGCCCCATGGTATGCGAGCTGGAAGGACCTCTGCCCGCCTTATAAAGTTCTCTGATGCTTTCCATAAACCGCACCGTCCTTTATTTTCATCTCCTATCATCATAACACAAAATCCCATATAAATCAAGGGGGTCAGAGAGAAAAACAAAGAAATGATACGGTTTTGCGAAAGGGGTGACCCCCCTACGCATATGGCCACACATTTTTCATAGGGGAGGCGTAGATTTGCTTGCAAATCACCTCACACTCAAAAGGGACTGCCGATCGGGCTGATAAATTAGAGGAGAAAAGAGAGAGTCATGCGAAAAGACATTTCGTAAAGCTCTCTCTTTTTGCTATATGAGTGATATTCCGACTGCGTCGGAGTGATATTATCGCTGCTGCGATAGTGATATTCAAGCCTTGCGGCTTCAGTGATATTCTATTCGCCATGAAAACTTGCGAAGCAAATACCACTCGCCACAGGCGAATATCACTGCCAAAGGCAATATCACTCGCCGGGGGGCGAATAGAACCGGGGAGATACTCCGCTTGGAGTA
>JAFQUG010000331.1 GCA_017408625.1 Clostridia bacterium
GCTGCTTGGAATGGAGAGAGAAACTTCACTTGAGCTTCCCGAAAATGACGGCGCGCCCGATATCGGCACTGCCTTTGCGAACTCAAATACGCTGCCGTTGACGCAGAAGAAGACCACGATGGACTCCGCCCATACGGCGAACCCCTACAAGACCGGTCTTGGTATCAAGGGCAACGTCTTTGCAGACGGACTTGGTATCTACGTGGCGGAAAATGCGGCGACTACGGGATGGAATCAATCTCTTGACCACATCTTTATGAACAAGGATGCGGCAGATGCGGGCATGGTCACCATTCACCAGATGGGCATGCTGACCGATCTGTATGCGGTTCTGGCCTCGGACCACCTGCCGACCTTCGTGGATATCACCTTTAACAGCAACGCTCCGAAAATCTGACAAAGGAGAAGAGCAATGAAAAAAATTCGCATTCTATCGCTGATTCTTGCGCTTTTCATGATGGCGGCGCTGCTTGTCGCCTGCAAGAAGGATGAAGATCCCAACGCGGGCAGCGCACCCGTTGCCGAAACGACGCTGACGCTGATCGACAAGGGCGCGGCAAAGTATACCATCGTGCACGACTATGAGGTTGGTTACGAGGTTCGTGAGGCGATCAATACGCTCGTGCAGGCGATCAAGGCCAACCACAATGCCGATGTTGTGGTGAAGGAGTGCTTTAACGACCGTGAGGTGCCCTCTGACGTTCCCGAGGACAATGAGATCCTCGTGGGCATGACCAACCGTGAGGAGAGCCGAGATGCGCTGAAGGATCTGCGCAGTAATGACTGGGTCATGGAGGTGCGCGGGAGCCGCTTGGTGCTCGGCAGCTCGGCCGATGCGGGCACGGTTGCGGCGATCTTTGAGTTCATGAACGCTTTTGTGTATGAGCAGGGCAACCGTAACATCGTGCGCGAGTATAACATGGGTGACACCAGCATTGAGCTTCCGAGCTTGGTGTTCGGCACGGCCAACAATACCTCAGGCAAGGGTACGTATTCTTACAATCCGAACGCACTGATCGCCGATGCCCGTGTGGACAGCTACGTGATCATCTATACCAAGAACGGTGAGCTTGCTGATGAAAGCAAGAGCTTTGCCGACGAGCTGCGCACGCACATCTCGCGCGAGACGGGCTATGAGCTGGATGTCTACAAGGATACCCGTTGCTGGGGCGATTTTGAGATTCTGATCGGTGATACCGTCCGTACCGACGCAGGGCTTTGTGCCGATATTGACGATAACGAGTATCTCATCAAGGTCACCAAGCGTACGGTGAAGTACGACGACGGCTCTGAGCACGAGGGCGCACAGGTGCTGGTCCTCTTTGGCAAGAACGCCAAGGATGCCGCGCTGAACGCCTTTAAGAAGGAGTTTATGCCCTCCAGTCAGACCCCCATTGATCTGAATATTGCCGACGGCTTTACCCTTAAGGGTACGGTCTGATGAAAATCAAGCAGCGCGTGTACGGCTTTGCCGTGCACGCGCTGCTTTTATAGGATTCCTCTTTACGCGCGCACGCGTAAAATTTATAGAAGAAAGACAGCGCAACGGCAGGGCGGGGCGGTAAAAATCAGAAAAATTGCCAAAAAACAAAAAAACTCTTGACAAGCGCTGCCCTTTGTGTATATAATATATGTTGTCACTGTAAAAAAGCGTTCCCGATCGGTACGCTTCCGATCCCATAATTTGAAGGAGGTGCCACTATGCTCAGAACTTACCAGCCCAAAAAGCGTCAGAGAAAGAAAGAGCACGGTTTCAGAAAAAGAATGAGAACTGCAGACGGCAGAAACGTTCTGAAGAGAAGACGTGCAAAAGGCAGAAAGAGACTCACCTATTAAGTCCTTGCCGCGCACACATAGAAAACGACCGATGTCTGCGGCGAAGCCTTGGACGTCGGTTTTTTTCTGTTCTACCAAAATTTGTTGAACTTTGACGGAAGCAAACGGTGATCGATCATGAAAAATTACGCAATCAAGGAGCATCATCTCTACAATAAGGCCTTTGCAAAGGGCAACCGCTTTGTGGGCAAGCTCACGGCGGTCTACGTCCTGCGCGACTATGCCGCGCGGCGACTGATGCTGGCAAACCCCGAGAAAAAGTATTTCAATCGCGTGGGTCTGTCGGTGGGAAAGAAGATTGGCGGTGCGGTTGCGCGCAACCGTGCAAAGCGACTGCTGCGAGAGGCCTATCGCGCAATAAAGGCGCGCGGGGGGCTGCGCACGGGCTACCTTGTGGTGCTCGCCGCGCGAGAGGAGATCAATGGCAAAAAAACGCAGGACGTGGAGCGCGAGCTCTTGCGTGCGTTTCGCCGCTTGGATATGCTCCCCGAGGAAACCAAATGAAGCATCTTTGTATTTTTCTGATACGCTTTTACAGAAAATGCATCTCGCCCCTGAAGAAAAGTCCCTGCTGTCGCTTTACCCCCAGCTGCTCCGCATACGCGCTGGAGGCGTTTGAGAAGCGCGGCTTTTTCGTGGGGCTTGCGCTCACGGTCTGGCGCATCCTGCGCTGCAATCCGTATTGCGCGGGCGGCTATGACCCCGTGCCCGAAACGGGCTTTCGCTATAAGGGGCCGCGTGTGATGCCAAGCACAGATGACACCCGTCGGGAAGACGGCGACGGCTGCTGCGGCCATTGCCACGGCAAAGAAGAAGCGTCTTATAGGGAAGCTGACGAGAATATTCTCTCGGACGAGACTTCCATCCAACGAAAGGAAAAAAATCAATGAAAAACACGAAAACAATGAGAAGGGTACTCACCCTTCTGCTCGCTCTCGTGCTCTGCCTTGCAGCAATGGCCACGCTTTCGGGCTGCGGCGGCAAGGATGATGACGTCAA
>JAFQUG010000332.1 GCA_017408625.1 Clostridia bacterium
CCATCGGGCTGCTTTTTTTACCATTTATTCTTCTTGGACACGATCTTTTGCGACAGCAGGGTGTGCAGCTGCTCGGTCTGCTCGGGCGACAAGGCCGAAAGATCTACGATCCACACCTGTCTTGCCGAAATAAACAGGTACAAGTCGTCCTTGTTCTTCACGTATTTGACAAACATGCCGTATTGCATCTCGCCGGATTCGGTTGCATGCGCGGCACTCACGCTGTAGCGCATGCTTTGCTCCGAAAAGGTCGTTTCTATAACTGCATTCAGATTTTTGGCCTTTTTGAAGGAAAACCGCGGCACGATCAGCATCGTGACGATCCAGGTAATCCCTAACCCCCAAATCAGTCCGAACATGATCCCGTTGACCTCGGACAAGGGAGGTCCGTCCGCAAAATCCTTGATCAGGATCACAGCGGTCAGTATCATTTCAAAGGCTAACAGGATCAAAAGCCACCTTCTTTGTACCAGCTGATAATAGGAATTGAAGCGCAGCAATCTTTCCCTTGTGTTGATTGTCGTGGTTTGAATCGGCATGTTATCCCTCCTTATTTATTCCTCATCCTTTTGATCTTTTCCTCATCCGGTGTGACGTAAGCCGTCCAGTTGGTGTGGTAGATCACAAGACCCGGCTTGGCAGCAGGCGGCTTTTTGACGTGGCGCACCTGGATATAGTCCACCGCGATATTCTCTCCCGTTGCCTTGGAATGAAAGGCTGCAATCTCGGCTGCATCGGTAAAGTCCTCGGCAGGCGGCTCTTCCCCATCACAGATCATGACCACGTGCGAGCCCGGCATGCCCTTGACGTGGAACCACCAGTCGTTTCGGTCGGCCACCGTGTGCGTGATATACTCGTTTTGCACGTTGTTCTTACCGCACAGCACGCGATAGCCGTTGGTCGTGGTAAACTGCATGACCACGGGATTTTTATTCTTCTTGGGCGCAGCGTAGCCCTTCATGCGCGAGGCGTAGCCAAAGCGGTAAAGCTCCTCGCGGATCTCGTCCAGGTCCGCCTGCGTCTCAGCACGCGTCAGCGCGTCAAACACGGTATACAGATACGCAAGCTCGTTCTCGCCAAGCGCAATCTGGCGCGTCAGCTCCACCTTTGCATTGCGCAGCTTGGTGTATTTTTTGAAGTACTTCTGCCCGTTTGCCACGGGAGTCAGACGCTCGTCCAGCTCCACAATGCAAGTGCCGTACCCGCCGCTCTGCTCGTCCCACTCCTCGTAGTCCACAAGCTCGGCGCGCGTCATGCCCTTCTCCAGGCAATACAGATTGCCCATGATCAAGTCTCCGTACTTCTTGTACTTTTCAGCCTGCTCGCACTCGGCAAGCTCTGCCCTTTGTGCCTCCAATTTTTTGGTAATGCGGCTCTCCCCGTGCGTCAGCAAGGAGAGCACGTCGGCAGCCCTCTGCTTGATGCGGTTTTCACGGTCACGCGTGGCAAAGAACACGTCCAACAGCTTGCCCGCGCTCTCAAACTCCTCGCGCGGCATATCCGCACCGTAATGCGTCAGCGAAATAAACGCATATTCGACCGGCTTTGTGCCGTCGGTAACCAGCGTGGGACAATAATTCCCCGTGCGCACAGCCCCCATGATCGCATCAAAAGCGCGCCAAAGCTCGGCAGCCGTGCAGTACTTGATGGGGGTATCGGTAAAATGCGTAGCTCTGTACGCCATCTCTCTTGCAACCGCGGCCGAAATGCCCATGTATCGCTCCAAGATCCAGCGGTCGGTACGCTGCTCGGGATCGGCCTCGGCATAAGCCTTTGCAAAGCCCTCGGCCGTCTCGGCCACAGGATCGCACTTATTCTGTGCGGGCGGCAGCTCGTAGGTCATGCCCGGCAGCACCTGGCGCTTGCTTGACGTGGTGAAATCCACGGTTTTGAGCACAGCCAGGATCTTTTTATTTTCATCCGCAAAGATCAGATTGCTGTATTTGCCCATGATCTCGGCGATCAGATAGCGCGTACAGGCAAAGCCCATTTCATCACGGCCTTCAAATGACAACTCGCACACGCGCTCAAATCCGATCTGTCTGACGCCTGCCAGCTTTGCTCCCGAGAGATGCTTGCGAAGCAGCATACAGAACATGGGGGGCTGCTGCGGATTTTCCTTTTGCGATTCGGTAAAACCGATACGCGGATTGTTGGAGCCCGCGTTGATCAATAGGCGTTTGCCGCCCTCGATGGTGCGCATTTGCAGCACGATCTCGTCGCGCTCGGGCTGCAATACACGCTCTATTCTGCCTCCCTGCCCGATCCGAGTAATCTCGTCCAGCACGCAGGCAAGCATACCAGCATCAAATGCCATATAAGGTTCCTTTCAATTGATTATATCATTATGTCAAGCTGTTCAAGTCATCCGCATGCGAGGCATCCGGCATGGGAATGACGTACTTGTAATACTCAATGCCGTATTTCTCGCACAGCTCGTAAACGGTCTTCAGATTTTTCTTACGGTCGTTGTTTTTGCCGTCCAGACTGCACAAATAGTAGATCTGGATCGAGGATTTTTCCACGTGTGCTCTCTGCTCGTCAGTCTCGGCCATCTCCAGGGCTTCGTCCCAGTACACCTTCATTTTCTTTCCGAAGTTGAGGTCGTGACTGCCTGAACTGTGGGCAAACGGGAACATCTTAAGCCCCTTATCGAAAATGCCGACGTGCGGATTACGCGCGATCGCGTGCGCGGTCATGACAGTCATGTACTCCTTGATCTGCACCCAACCGGGGCCGTAATAGTACTGCATGAACTCGTCCATATACGCATAGTACTGCTCCTCGGTCATGTCGGGATTCCAAAGCAGCTTTGCAAGCAGATAAGAGCGCAGCTCGGCAAATTCGCCCGAGACACTCACCTGCTGCCCCTCTAAGAATACGCCCTTGACGTTGTGATCCTTATAAAACTGTACGTTGGCATGCAGCACGTCAAAATTGGGGAAGAAGGTAAAGTAGGTCTCTGCGTTATAGGTGTAATCCCAGATATACAGCTTGTCACAGATCTCGCTCCACGCTTCGATATCCTTGCAGAAGGATTTGTTGCGAGAGCAGTTGGGGTCGGACAGCGCGTGCATAAAGCAGCACTCAATCGAGCAAAGACGAATGATCACGTTCTCCGCAGGACGTACGGTCTTGGGAGGCGTGCGGGTATATCTGTAAGCCAGAGTATCCACATATACACCGGGGTAATCGTCCTTGATATCGTTTGCGATGCGGTTGACAAAGGTCAGAAGCGAGCCCATCTCAGAGCCCTCGACATCGTTGATAGCCTTGCAGTTTTCACACTGACAGCCGCCAACGCCTGCATCCGAGTCATTTTGCGAGACCGAGATGATGGTGGCCTCGGGGTTTGCATCCAACCATGCGCGCACATTGGAGAGCACGGTGTTGTAAACTTCCTCATCGGTCAGGCAGGGCTGCACGTTGCCCGTATGCGTCGTGCCCCCCGTTAAAAGGCTGAAGGTATGTACGAATCTGCCCGCATAGCCCACGCCACCGCCGATATCGGAAACGGGCGTGGAGTTATCATAGAAGCTGTTGTCCTTGGAGTGATTGGCAAAATCCTGCTTGTAGCGCATATCGTACCAGTAGGTATCACGAAGCTCAAAGGCGGGATTGTGCGTCTTTGCAAAGCCTGCGGGGATCACGGCAGAGGCTTGATTGATCACCACGGTGGTATCTGCCGCCAAAAAACGCACGCCAAGATACTCCTCCAGAAAATCATATACACCGTACATGGTGCCGCGATCGCAGCTGCCCGTGATATACAGTCTGCCGCCGTCCTCCAGCATGGTATAACCGTCCAGCTCCACCTTTGCGCGCGCTTCGGTCACGGCAGGCGTGTCGCGGTCGGTTACGCCGATCACGATCTCGTGCTCAGAGGCCTTTTCCTCAATGCGATAGCCGGTTGCTTGCTCCAGATATTCCACCAACTCGTCTGCGCTGTTACGCACGCAAGCAGCACCGCCCTCCTGCACGACCAAGGTAAAGGAAGTAATGTCCATACCGCCAATGGTGAAGGCGTCGAGTGGAATGCCGTTGTCGGTCTCTGCTTCCGTTTCAGTTTCGGTTTCGGTTTCTGCGGTCGATTCGCCAATCGTTTCCGCAGGTGCCAAATCGCTCTCGGTCTCGGGTTCTGTGGTGGGGTGCTCCCCTTCACCACTGTCGGGATTGCAAGCCGCAAACGAGAGCATCATATAAGCCGCCAGCAAGCCAAGCAAGATGCGCGTCCATACGTTGTGTTTCATGAACGGTTTCTCCTTCATCCATTGAGATTTGATCAGCCAAACATCAAAGAGTCCACCTCTGCCAAAGAGGCAAAGGTCATATCGGGTCGTTTTTCGGGATCGGCAGCATCCACGTCGGCCTGCTGCGTCTCACCTGTCAAAACCAGCACGGCAGTCACACCGTGCAAGCGGCCAAGTGCAATGTCGGTATAAAGTCTGTCTCCAAAGATGCAGATATCCTGCTTTTGCATGCCGGTCGCCTCGCAGATCATTTGCACAGTCTCGGCATAGGGCTTACCGAAATACGTGGGCTGCACACCGGTCGAAGCGGTCACAAAGGCTGCGATCGCACCGCTGTCCGGGATAAAG
The DNA here is from genome assembly GCA_017408625.1 of Clostridia bacterium. The sequence goes on from JAFQUG010000332.1 coordinate 4,599, forward strand.
CCTGTCTCGGTGGGACAGTTGTAATCGGGGTGGGTGGAGAGATATTCCGCACCGCAGCGCACAAATCGGCAGGCGTTGTCCAGCTTTTCGTAGGTCAGCGTGGTATCAAAGCTGGTGACCACGATGTCCGCCCCGGCCTCGCTCCCCGTCAGCATGGGGATGCCCGAAGCGCCGAAATGCTCCACCAGCTCGGGCGTGCCCACCAGGTACACGCTCTTGCCCGCACGGTGACGGCGCAAGAATTCCACCGTTACATCCCCCGAGGTCATGATCTCGTCCTCGCGGGGAGAAAAGCCCAGGCGCGTCAGCTTACCCATATAAAACTCGGTGGTATGCGACGCATTATTGGTAAAAAACAGCACGCGATAGCCGTTCGCGCGCAGATGCTCGATAAAACGAATGGCAAAATCAAACACCTGATTGCCAAGATAAATGGTGCCGTCCATATCAAACACGAACAGCTTTTTGGATGTTAAAACGTTTTTTTCGGTATTCATTCCCCGCTCCTTGGGTGTTTTTTCATTTCATTATAACACATACTTGATTTTTTTGCAATATCATGATATACTGTAACAGGAATATTATTTGCATATGAGGGGATTTTCATCATGAACGCAATAAATGATAAAAACAAGGTAGTCGTGGGCATTGACGTGGGCGGCTCGACCACCAAAATCGTGGGCTTTCGCCGCGATGCGGGCAGCGAGACGCTGATCGCACCGCTTTTCGTGCAGGCAACCGACCCCATTACCTCAATCTACGGCGCTTTTGGCCGCTTTACCATGGAAAACGGACTCTCGCTGAACGACATTGACAAGGTTATGATGACGGGCGGCGGCTCTTCCTTCCGCTCCCAGCCCATCTATTCCCTGCCCTGCAACAACGTTTCCGAATTTGAGTGCATCGGCTTGGGCGGACTTTATCTGTCGGGGCTTGACGAGGCCATTGTTGTTAGTATGGGCACAGGTACGGCACTCATTCACTCCAAAAAGGTGGACGGTATCACCGAGATCAAGTACCTGGGCGGCACGGGCGTTGGCGGTGGCACGCTGCTGGGGCTGACGCAAAAGCTGACGGGTGTGGGCACGGTGGAGCATATTGAAAAGCTGTGCGCCGAGGGTGACATTTCCAAGATTGACCTTCGCATCAGCGACATTTCTAAGAACCGCACGTACGAGAATATGAAGGACAATCTGACCGTTTCCAACTTTGGCAAGGTCAGCGACATTGCCACGCCCGAGGATATTGCGTTAGGCGTAGCCAATATGGTAGCCGAGACCATAGCCATGGTGGCAGTGTTTGCAGCAAGAGGCTGCGGTGTCAAGGACGTGGTGCTGACCGGCAATCTTTCCACAATCGCGCCCATCCGCAAGACGTTTGAGGGGCTTGATCAGTTTGGCGTCAACTTTATTATTCCCGAAAACGCGCAGTTTGGCACGGTCATCGGCGCTGCATTGCACGACAGTCATAAATGTATTTGAGAAAACAAATTGTAAAGCCGCGG
>JAFQUG010000333.1 GCA_017408625.1 Clostridia bacterium
CATTGCGATCGAGGTACTGACTGCCTCTCTCTCGGTCTTGGAGGCGTCAAGGTACTTCATGTAGTCCTTGGCGTATTCGTAAGCCGCGTCGATCTGCTTGGGGGTAGCAACCTCGTAGAAGTTTGTCTTTTTGTAGCAAAGAAGGTCTTTTTTGGATTCTGCCATGGTTTTTGTCTCCTTTATGTTTGGTAATATAATTTTTCATAAATGGCTTGCGCCTTGACCGTTTTTTTCACGGCCTTGGCGATCTGCTTATCGGGGATGGTGACAAGCGTACCGAAATCGGGATCGACGTACGCGGGATTTTGCAGCCATCCGTCCACCGTATCCTCACCTGCGTAAAGGGCGGCGTACACCGTGCTCCACATGCCGTATTTCTGATACAGCGCGGCTAAGTACATCGTGCCGTAGCGGATGTTGGTGTCGGGGTCGTAGAGTGCTGCGGGATTGGCCTCGGGATCGCGCGCCTCGGCAGCCAATTCCAGGTATTGCGCGGGAGTCAGCTGGAATAAGCCAACCGCTTGCCTCTCTCCCTGTTTGGTGCTGTCAAAGTTGCTTCGTGTTTTGATCACGGCGTACACCGTCTGCTCGGGCACACCGTAAAGGGCTGCGTACCCGGTGACGATCTCACTGTATTCTCGCGGATGCGTCAACCTCTCTGCTCCAAGGCAGATCAGCTCAAATGCACCGCCCAAGGCGAGCGAGACGATCAGAATGATCAGAATGGGCAATGCGTGCCCGGAGCTCTTTTTTCTCGTCTTCATAAAAGCTCCTTTACAAGCGCGTCTGCATACGTCTGTACCGATTGGATACCACCGTTGTTTTTTATGATAAAGTCTGCCCGCTCGCAGTAGTAATCATCCGTTTTTTGCGCATCAAGCCGTTTTTGTGCGGCCTCTGCACTCAAATTGTCACGTGCCATAATGCGCGCCTTGCGCGTCTCTTTGTCAGCAAGTACTGCAAGCGTGTGCGAGCACGCGGCGTCCGCCCCCGATTCAAAGAGCAGGGGCGCGTCGATGATCGCACCCGTCGCGCCGTCATGCCTTGCTTGCTCAATGCGCTGCTCGGTCACGGCAAGCACGTGCTTGTGCGTAATTCTGTTCAGCAGCTCCAGCTTGTCCCCCGCGTCGGGAGAAAAGACAATGGCGGCCAGCGCAGGGCGGTGCAAAGCGCCGTCTTTGATCACGCCGTCACCAAACGCTGCCCGCAGCTCGTCAAGGCACGCGGAAGGGGTGCTTGTCAGGTCGTGATAAACGGCATCGGTATCGATCCATGCAAAGCCGTGCGCGTCACGCAGGTGCTGTGCTACCACACCCTTGCCCGCACCGGAAGGGCCGGTCAGCCCGAGGATGGGAAAGCTCATACGTCCACTTCCTTTCCGCCCTCGGCATCGCTTTTCATGGCGCATGCCATGACGTGCTGGACATACGCACCGTCCGTAAAGTCGGGCGAGAAGTGCTGATTTGACGCGACAGCGTCAAGATAGAGGTACATGCCGTGAATATGTCCGCGCAGCCAGCCCTGCGGGGCCTTGACTGCGGGGAATTTGCCACCGGGCGCGGGATATCTGCCCGAGGCGGGAATGGCCGTAAAGCCCGAAAGGCCGCCAAACGGAAGCTTGGGCTGACTTGCATCCATATAGTAAAGGATATTGGGCTGAGCCAGTGTAAATCTGATGGCACCGCCCGTGCCGTAAACGGAAAATTCAAGCCCGTCCTCCGAGCCGTGCGAGAGCTTGGAAACGCTGATCTGCCCCACAGCCCCCGAGGCAAGCGTGGCGGTCATGTAAAACGCTTCGTCCGCGTTGGTCTGCCAGAGCGAGCCGTCCGCGTTTTTGTGCGTGTCAAAGGCGATCTGCGATTTGCCGCCAATGCTTGCAAAATCACCGCACAAATGTCGGCAAAGGTCAATTACGTGAGATCCGAGATCAAACAGCGTACCCGCACCGCAAACGTCTGCCTTTTGCTTCCAGCCAACCGTGCGCGCGGGGTCAATGTCGCTGTCGTGGCGGTAGTGGAAGGAGAACGAAAGAATTCTGCCCAAGGCACCCTCGTCGATCAGCTGCTTTGCGCGTATGATGGCGGCAAGGTGACGGTTGTTGTAAACCACGCCGCACACAAGATTCTTTTCGGCGGCCTTTTGTGCAAGAGCAGCGGCCTCTTGCTCGTTAAAGCAGAACGGCTTTTCGCAAAGCACGTGCTTACCTGCGTCCAGCGCGGCCGTGGCGATTTCAAAATGCGAGTTGTTGGGTGTGCAGATGTCAATGACGTCGATCTCGGGATCAGCAATCATGGCTTGTGCATCCGGATAAGCCATCACAAATCCCAACTCATCGCAAATGCGCTCGGTCTTTTCCCAGCTTGTAGTGCAAATACCGTGCACGGATGCACGGAAGGGAAGATCCTCATAGAAATACGGCAGGGAAGCAATACTGTACGCATGGGTCTTACCCATCGCGCCAAAGCCCGCAATGCCAACGCGCAAATGCTTTTTCATGATTCTCCTCCTTGTTTTTTGTATATTTTCAATAGAATATATAACACCAACTTACATTATACCGCATTTGCGGCTGTTTTGCAAGCCTTTTTTTGATAAAAAATGTGTTGCATTCTCATAAAAGATATAGTATAATATAAAGGAGTATACGATACGGAGGACATCCCTTTGAGATACACAACGCTTTTGATGGACGCTGACAACACGCTGCTGGACTTTACGAGATCCGAGCACGACGCCATCGCCGAGACCCTGGCGCATTTCGGCCTTCCCAACGATGACGCTACCATCGCCATCTATTCCGAGGTCAATGACGCGCACTGGAAAATGCTGGAGAGAGGCGAGATCGAGAAAAAGGTGCTGATGTGGAAAAGATTTGAGGCATTCTGTGCGCGTACGGGGCTTGTGGCCGACCCCCGGGCGCTGGCAGCCGATTATCTGCAAACACTTTCCACCAAATCCTACATGATCGAGGGCGCACTTGAGGTCTGCGCAGCACTTGCGCAAAAGTGCCGCATGTACGTCATTACAAACGGAGATAAGCGCGTGCAGCAGGGCAGATTCACCCCCAGCCCCTTGGCAAAGTATTTTGAAAAGTGCTATATATCCGAGGAGGTTGGCTTTGAAAAGCCGGACGTCCGTTATTTTGAAGCAGTCATGGCGGATATCCCCGATTTTGATCCTGCTACCACATTGGTCGTGGGTGATTCGCTGACCTCTGACATCAAGGGCGGTATTCATGCAGGACTTGATACCTGCTGGTATAACCCCAAGGGAAAGTCGTTGCCCGACACTCTGCCCGTCACGTACGTCATCGGTGATTTGGCCGAGCTGCCGGCTTTGGTAGAAAAGGGGAGCGTATGAAGGCATTTTTAGCACAATGCAAGGGGGCTCGCATCCCCGTAAAATTCGATCTGCCGCTTTGTGAGTATTCCACCTTCCGCATTGGCGGCAAGGCAGATCTTGCGCTGTTTCCCACCACCAAGGAACAGCTTTGCCTGCAGCTTGCCATGCTAGGGCAAAGCGGGCTTCGCTATTGTGTGATCGGCAATGGTTCCAACGTGCTGTTTTCAGACGCGGGATATCGCGGCGTGGTGGTGTTCACCACCGAAATGAACGGGTATCGCTTTGATCGAGATACCTTGTACGCGCAGAGCGGTGCGTCCTTGGCACGCGTTTGTAACGATGCGTCAAAGCAGGGATACGAGGGCTTTGCATTCGGCTGCGGCATTCCCGGCACGGTGGGCGGCGGCGTATATATGAATGCAGGCGCGTACGGCGGTCAGATCTCGGACGTGCTGCTTTCCACGGAATATTACGATTGCGCCAAGAATCAGATCGTCAAAATCGACCACGCGGCGCACGAATTTGATTACAGACACAGTATCTTTGAAGATCACCCCGAATATGTCATTCTCTCGTCCACCTTTGCGCTCAAAGCGGGAGACGCGGACGAAATCATGCAAAAGGTCAGGGAGCAGGGGGCTTTGCGGCGCGAAAAGCAACCCTTGAATTACCCCAGCGTGGGCAGCACCTTCAAGCGTCCGACAGGCTATTTTGCAGGTAAGCTGATCGAGGATGCAGGGCTCAAGGGCACGCGCGTGGGCGGAGCGGTGGTCTCCCAAAAGCACGCGGGCTTTGTAGTCAACGAGGGTGGTGCAACGGCTGCTGACGTACTGGCTTTGGTCGAGACGGTCAAGGCGCGTGTCTATGAGCAGTACGGTGTCCTTCTGGAGTGTGAATTCAAGTATATAGGGGATGGAGATTAAGATGTCTTATTCCGAACAGGTAAAAGAGGAGCTCGCGGAGCTGCAGATCAAGCCCATGTGCTGTCGCAAGGCCTTTTTGTCGGGGCTCTTGCTGGGCGCACAGGTAGAGCAGAATGCCGTAAGCGTCAAGCTTCCCGCATCCTTGGGCGAGCGCGCACAGAGCGAGATCAAGCGTCACTTTGGCCGAGAGAGCAGCTGTGTGCCGTTCGTGCACGGCAAGCAGAGCGGCGTGGAGATCTGCTTTGAGTCTCCCAAATGCGCCGCCATGATAGAGACTTGGGATGCAACCGAATGCGCGGATTTTTCGCCCCTTGTCAAATGCTCCTTTTGCGCGGGCTCTTTTGTGCGCGGTACGTTGTGCGCCAAGGGAACTGTGTCAGATCCCGCAAAGGGCTCACATCTGGAGATCAAATGCACGACGCTCTCACGTGCACGTGGCCTGCAAGCCATGCTTGCCGAGCAGGGGATTGCCATGGGGCTTTTGCAAAGAGGGAGCAGTGTGAGCGTGTATATCAAAAACAGTCAGGGTGTCGAGGACGTGCTGACATTGACAGGAAGCAGCACTATGGTATTTGAGCTGCTCAATAAAAAGATCGAGCGCGAGATACGCGGAAACGAGAACCGCATCACCAACTGTGATACGGGCAACATCAGTAAGTACGTGTCTGCCGCCATCAGGCAGATCGCTGCGATTGAAAAGTTAGAGCGTTTTGGCGAGCTGGACAAGCTGCCCGACGCGCTGCGCGAAACGGCTATGCTGCGGCAACGTCACCAGAACGTGTCCCTTGGCGAGCTTGCAGAGCTGCATATGCCGCCCATTTCCAAATCGGGGCTCAATCACAGATTGCAAAAATTGATCGAGTTGGCCGCGGAATTGCCGGACTGAAGCAGTCCGACAATTCAATGAAATATTTCGCCTTTGGCGAAATGTGAAATTTTCGCTTCGCGAAAGTGAAATTCGCACTATGTGCGAGTGAAATATTCCGCCGAGGGCGGAATGTTGCGGTAGAAATTTGCCGCGAGGCAAATTTCATCTTCATCTAAATCAGCGGTATTGCCCGCAGAAAGGAGACAATCATGCCAAACGAATTCGTACATTTGCACCTGCACAGCGAATACAGCCTGCTGGACGGCGCCTGCCGCATTGCGGATATTCCCGCAAGAGCTGCTGAGTGCGGCCACCATGCCGTTGCCATTACCGATCACGGCGCGATGTACGGTGTGGTCGAATTCTATAAGGCCTGCAAGAAAGCGGGCATCAAGCCCATCATCGGCTGCGAGGTCTACGTGGCAAACGGCTCGCGCTATGAAAAATTCAAGAGTGCCGAGGCTGGGGCAAACCATCTGGTGCTGCTTTGCGAGAACCAACAGGGCTATGAAAATCTGATCTCTCTTGTCTCCCGCGGCTTTACAGAGGGCTTTTACGGCAAGCCGCGCGTGGATATGGAGCTTTTGCGCGCGCACCACCAAGGCCTGATCGCGCTCTCCGCCTGCCTTGCAGGCAAGATCCCGCGTCAGCTCTCCGCAGGTGATTATGCAGCCGCCAAGCAGACGGCAGAAGAGTACGCTGCGCTGTTTGGCCGCGAAAATTTCTTCATCGAGCTGCAAAACCACGGTATGGTGGAGCAAAAGCAGCTGTTGCCGCAGCTTTACCGCCTTGCCAAGGAATGTAACCTTGGCGTGGTGGCCACCAACGACTGCCATTATCTGCGCCGTCGCGACGCCTCCACCCAGGCGATATTGATGTGCATTCAGACCAACTCGTCGATTGAGGACGGCCGCCCGATCGGCTTTGAAACGGACGAGTTTTACTATAAAGATACGCATGAGATGCGCATGCTGTTCGGGCAATATGAGGGCGCGCTTGAAAATACGGTCAGGATTGCCGACCGCTGCTCGGTCGAATTCGATTTTGACACGCTGTATCTGCCCAAATTTCCGTGCCCCGATGGCAAGAATTCGGTGTCTTACTTGTACGAGCTTGCAGAGCAGGGCTTTGCCGCACGCGTGCAAAAGGGGCAGATCACCTTTGACTGCGCCTCGGAGCAGGATTACCGCGACCGCATTGCCTATGAGCTGTCGATCATCGAGCAGATGGGCTATGCCGATTATTTTCTGATCGTGCAGGACTATGTCAACTATGCCAAGAGCCGCGGAATTCCCGTAGGCCCGGGCAGAGGCTCGGGAGCGGGCTCGCTGGTCGCATTTGTGCTTGGCATTACCGACGTGGATTCGATCCGATATGACCTCTTGTTTGAGCGTTTTCTCAACCCCGAGAGAGTCAGCATGCCCGATATTGATATTGACTTTTGCTACAACCGCCGCGACGAGGTGATCGACTACGTGGCAAAGCGTTACGGCCGAGAGCACGTCTCGCAGATCATCACCTTCGGTACGCTTGCCGCGCGCGCGGCCATCCGCGATTGCGGACGCGCCATGGGCATGCCGTATGCTGACGTGGACGTGATTGCCAAGGCCGTGCCCGCAGAGCTGAACATCACGCTGGAGCACGCGCTCAAAATGCCCGAGCTCAAGCAGCTTTATCATGCATCCGAAAAGAACCGTGAGCTGATCGATACCGCCATGGCGCTCGAGGGCATGCCGCGTAACGTGTCTGTGCACGCTGCGGGTATTGTAATCACGGACAAGCCCGTGAGCAAATACGTGCCGCTCGCACACAGCAACGGCACGGTCGTGACCCAGTTTGACATGGACACCATCGCAAATCTGGGACTTCTGAAATTTGACTTTTTGGGGCTTCGCTATCTGACCATTATCAACGACGCACAGAATCAGATCCGCGAAAATCATCCCGATTTTGATATCACCCGTATCCCGTACGACGATAAGGAGACCTATGCGCTGATTGCCAAGGGCAATACCTCGGGTGTGTTCCAGCTTGAGTCAAGCGGCATCAAGCAGGTGCTTGTGCAGCTGCGCCCCGAGTGCTTTGAGGATATCATTGCGGTCATTGCACTTTATCGTCCCGGACCTATGGATTCGATTCCGCGCTATATCGAGTGCCGCCACGATCCCGCAAAGATCGAGTACGACACACCGCTGCTTGAGCCGATCTTGAAGGAAACGTACGGCTGCGCCGTGTACCAGGAGCAGGTCATGCGCATTTTCCGCGAGGTGGCAGGGTACAGCTTTGGGCACGCGGACATCGTGCGCCGCGCCATGTCCAAGAAAAAGGCGGACGTGCTGGAAGCTGAGCGCAAGGACTTTATCTCGGGCGCTGCGCTGCGCGGTGTGGACGAGGCAACCGCCACCAAGCTGTTTGACGACCTCGGCAATTTCGCCAACTACGCATTCAATAAATCGCACGCCGCCGCGTATGCCGTACTGTCTTACAGAACCGCATATCTCAAGGCGCACTATCCCTGTGAATACTTCTCGGCACTGCTGACCAGCGTGCTTGGAAATCAGACAAAAATTGCGGAATATATCGGAGAATGTAACAAGCGCGGCATCTCGGTGCTGCCGCCCGATATCAACCGCAGCCGCGCCGATTTTTACGGCAAGGACAACACCATCCGCTTCGGCCTGCTGGCACTCAAAAACGTGGGCGGACAGTTTGTGGATTCGCTTTGCCGCGAGCGCGAGGGGCATGATTTTGCATCCTTTGAGGACTTTGTGGAGCGCATGTCGGGCAAGGATATGAATAAGCGCATGATCGAGGCGCTGATCAAGGCCGGCGCGTTTGATTCGCTTGGTGTCTATCGCTCCAGGCTGCTCTCGGTCTACGAGCAGATCATCGATACCGTGTCGCAGAAAAACCGCGACAATATCGCAGGCCAACTGGATATGTTCAGCATGGTACCCGAGGTCAAGGCAAAGACCTCCTTCTCGTATCCGCAAATTCCAGAATATTCAAAAAGGGAAAAGCTGATGCTGGAAAAGGACGCGTCGGGCATGTATTTCTCGGGGCATCTGCTGGACGGCTATGATAAATGCATTGCCGCTCTTAGCACCGTGGATATTTCCGAGCTTGCAGACGAGACAGGCTCGCTCTTGCCCGACCGCGCACGCGTGCGCATTGCGGGCATGATCACCTCGGTGACCGTCAAGACCACCAAGAACGACCAACGTATGGCGTTCTTTACCTTAGAGGATCGCACGGGCGAGATTGAGTGCATCATGTTTGCCAAGACCTATGAAAATCTTGGGCATCTGGTGCGCGTGGATAACGCTTTATACGTCGAGGGCAATATCTCGGTGCGCGAGGAAGAAGCGCCCAAGGTGCTTGTCGGCACGGCAGCCGAGCTTGTGGACGACGAGCATTATACCCCGAAACCTGCTGCAACCGCCGCACCTCACCGCACCCCCATAGGGGCCGATGTCCCCGACGGCCCGCACCGCACCGCCGACGCATCCCGCCGCACCCCCGTAGGGGCCGACGTCCCCGACGGCCCGCAACGTGTCGCCGACGCCCCGCGCCCTCCCAAAATCAAAAAACTCTACCTGCGCGTGCCGGATCTGCAGGGCACCTCTTACCGCAAGGCACTCAACTTAGCCGAGATCTTTGACGAAGGCCTGACCGTGCCGTTGGTCTTCTACGACAACAGCGCAAAATCCTACGTGCCGCACTCCAAGGGCATCGCGCTCTCTCCCTTTGTCATGCAGCAGCTGATTGATTTGCTTGGCAAGGAAAACGTGATTTATCAATAAGTTTTCTGCTGTTTTGAATGGCTCAATTTTATAACGTAGGGCGGGGGCTTGCTCCCGCCGTTCGTTTTTTTGATCACGTGCGAATTTTTTGCTTTCTCGTTTGTTATATATATTTATCTTGATAAAAAATCGGAAATTTTCAAAAATTCTGTCAAAAAATCTTCCAAAAGTTGTGTAGGTAAGTAGAACGACTTTTTTGGGAGAGCAGCATGCAGGATAAAGAAACGAGAGAAAGACCGCAGTTGAGCAAGGAACAGCACAAGGTGCTGACCTTGATCTATGAGCTTTACTATAAACAGATGTATCAGAAGGCGTATGCCATTCTGCGCAATAAGCAGGACGCAGAGGACGCTGTGCAGGAGGCGTTTTATCGCGTCTGTCTGAATGCAGAGGCATTTGCACAGCCGCACAGTGATTCCACGGTAGCATTGATCCATACGTATACCAAAAACGCTGCGATCAATTCTTATCACAGAAAAAAACGCCGCAGAGCCATGCTTTCGGATGACCGGGATGCGGATGAGTTGAGCATTCCGCTTGACGATCTTGCCGCCCTGATCGAGCGTGAGGAAATGGCAGCTCGGGTCAGAGCGGCTGTGGAGACTTTAGAGCCACGGTATCGTGAAGTAATCACGCTCAAGTATTACGCACATATGAAAAATATCGAGATCTCAAAGAGGCTGGGGCTTTCGCCAAACGTGATCAACGGTCGGATCTTTCGCGCCAAAAAAGCCTTGCGAAGAGTTCTTGACCAAAGCGACAGATAGGAGGCAGAGGATGCAGGATCATCAAATCATTGCACTATACAATCAACGCGACGAGCGAGCAATCGAGCAGACCGCACAAAAGTATGGCAACTATTGCTTGAGCATCGCGCAAAATATCCTGCGCAATATGCAGGACAGCGAGGAGTGCGTCAACGATACCTGGTTGCAGACCTGGAATTCGATCCCTCCCGCCTGTCCGACCGTGCTTAAAACCTACGTTGGACGCATTACCAGAAATTTGTCCATCAATCGCTATAAATCCAAAAACCGCGATAAGCGCGGCGGCGGAGAGGCAACGCTTGCCTTGGATGAGCTTGCTGAGGTTGCATCTTTGGATCAAAGCAAACAGCGTTACGTGGATCATCTGGTGTTTGCTGAGTCCTTCAATCGCTTTTTGCGCAGCCTGCCCGAGCGCGATTGCAATATTTTCATTCGCCGTTATTATCACGTGGATGGCGTAGAGGCGATTGCCAAGCGGTATGGGATCAGCAAGGCAAACGTGTTCAAGATCCTTTCACGTACGCGCCGGGCACTCAAAGTCTTTTTGGAAGAGGAGGGCTTTGCGCTATGACCAATCAAATGCTGTTTGAGCTGATGAGCGAGATCGATTGTGATCTGATCGAGCGCGCCGAAGCCCCTGTGCCCATGCGCAAAAAGCCGATCTTTCGCGTTGCGCTGATCGCTGCCGTCATGTCGCTTATGCTGGCCGTCTGCACACTCACATTGGGAGTAGCAGGCACGGTAGCGGTTGTCCAATACGAGGGCTACGTGGAGGAAAACTATCCCGAATACGACGGAACCGTGCTGCATCTGACCGAGATCATGCTGACAGAGGATCAAAACCTGCTCTCGTCCTTGCTTGACGAGGACATCAGGCAAGTGCTCGGCAGTGCGATCGCAGCCCTGCGGCAATCGTGGGGAGAAGACCGTGATTCGGACAGAGAGAATACGGCCGAGCCCGATCGGGAAACGGGAGATCCGGGGGATGACTCCGCAGTAGGCGGAGAAAGAGATCCCGAGCAGACCACCAAGCCCGAGACTGAAACCGAGCAGCCTACGACCGAGGAAACCACCTATCAGCCGCCCGAGGATCAGGCCATTTTCGTTCACAGCTCATATGACAGCCTGTATATGGTTGCGGGTGAACGCGAAATCGAGGTGTTTTCCGAGAACTACAATCAATGGCGCAAAAAGGTCGAGGTGACCGATGCCGCGGTCACGCACCTCAAATTCAACGGCTGGCTAGCCTTTGCACTGACCACACCGGGGACGTACGGCTATAAGATCGATCAGGGAGAGCCTGTTTATGACAGATCCTTTTCCAAGGTCCCCGAGGACATGGTCAAAACGGTTGCTGCCTATATGGGCGGCAAATCCTGCTCCAGAATGGCGGTGCTTGTACCTGTTGCCGATCTTGCGCCGGGTGAGCATAAGGTATATATCTGCGTCAAAGCAGCCAACGGCAACGAGAGCAATCTTGTCATCTTTACAGTGACCATCCCCGACAGTTGGGGTGAAGAGAGCGAGACCGAGCCACAGATTACCGATGAGTTGCCCGAGCAGGGCTGGTCCGAGGGGCTTGCTTATACTGAGCAGACCCGAAGAGGGGAGACGGTCTACGTGGTGAGCGGTATAGGCGAGTGCACGGATGCACAGCTGTA
>JAFQUG010000334.1 GCA_017408625.1 Clostridia bacterium
ATCATCTACCAATCGGTATACAATCCTCTTGCACAGGTAAAAACGACCCGTCGGTGAACCGACGGGTCGCTGCTTTTATCCTTCTTTTATCCTTCTTTTATCCTTCTTTTCTCTTCCACTCCCGCACGATGCGGATATCGCCCTTTTGCCAGGTCATATCCAGCACGTCACCCGGGCGCACCAGCACGATCTGCTCGTTCTGCTCGGTAAACGCCACGCGATACACGTTGCCGTCCGCGCCCGTGATATACGCATACGTGACGCCGTCCAGCGTCAGGAATTGTACGTCTGCCACCGTCACGCTGCCCTGCTCCGTTTCCACAGGCCCCTGCGTATCCACGCCCGCGCCCGACAGCATTTTCAGATATGCAGCCACCGCATCCTGCTGCGTCTCACCCGTTGCCACCATGGTGTACTGGCGCACGTTGACCAGCGCATACAGCTTGACAAGGCCGTTATTGTCCTTGAGCACCATGATATAGGTCGGCACGCCAGAAATATTGACCAAGGACGGGAAGGATGCTACGTATTCCTTTTCCTGCACCTCACCCTCAGCCGCATGCATAGCCGAATGCTCCTCCGCACCGATGACGGGATAATAGCGATACTCTCCCGTACGTGCGTTGGACAGAATAAAGCCGATATTGGAGGCATCCGAGGTCACAGAGGTGACGCCCGTGAAGTACCACACGTCGTCGTCGAACATCAGATATCCAAAGTCGTCCGTGGTCTGCTTACAGCCCTTGTTTCCGATGATGCTGTTGATAAAGCCACCGGAATAAAGACCCTGCCAGTCGTATTTTTCACATGCAAGGTCACCGTCAAACACGATATCCACCCACTGCGGCACGTCCGCAACGGCATACAGCTCGCTGCTGCCGTCCACGGGATTGAAAATGATCAGCTCCTCAACGTCATACGCACCGAACAGGCCGACGCGACGCGTGTAACACGAGATGCAGTAAAAGGGATTGCCCTCCTCATCCACCTCAAAGCTGACGTCCTGCAGATCGAAAATCTTGGTGGGGTAAGCAAAGCGCACCTTGCGCATCAGATCGTCGCCGAAATATCCGCTCTGCGCATAGCGAATGCCGCTTTCGGCTTCATAATACTCCGCGGTATTGGCCAAGGTGTCTACCATAATGTAGCCCGGAATGCCGTTTGCGCGGTTGCCCAGCCACTTGAAAAAGCCGTCGTATTCCAGGTGTGTGATCTTGATCGGCTTGCCGCGATAGTTGATCTGCGTATAGTCGTCACTGACCACGTACTGCGACACAACGCCCGCCAGCGCGCCCAGCTTACGGTCACCCAGCATGCGCGCGGAATTGGTATCCATGAGCGCGATGTTTGTGATCTCCCGGGTCTCGGGCATATCCTCTTCAAACACACGCTCCTCGACCGTGATCACCTCGGCATACGCCGTGGCATTGAACACCACCGACGAGATCAGCATGCCGATAGCCAGCACCGCAAGCGGAACAGCGATCAACACACTCATCACAACCGAAAGTGCCCCCTTGCCAAACAACGTCTTCCAGGAAGGCGCGCCTGCACCCTGACGTTGCCCGCTAAACAGCCGGCCAAGATCCAAATGCTTCATCGCGCGGCCAAACGCAAAAACGTCCAGGGCGCGCAAGGCAATGGCAATGCACAAAAAGCAAAATGCCGCAAAGAGCCAGAACTGCACGCTTTTCGGATTGATCGGCGGCAGCACAAAATAATAGTAAGCACCGATCGCACAGGCTGCCAAAAGCAGGCGCAAAACGGTGAATATGACCGCACTCAGTTTATCGGGGGCAGCTTTTTGATCGGAATTCTTAGCCATAGGAAACCTCCCCCGTTTTTTACCAGTATAGCATATTTTTACGTGCTTGTCAAATACATTAGAACAGATTTCTTTTATGGAGGGCTTATGAAAAAAAGAGGGCTTGCTTTGGTCATGCTGTGCTGCTTGATGTTGTCCGTCGGTTGCGCGCAAAAATCACCTGCCCCCGAGCAGGTGCTCACTGCTTTGGTCGAGGCTGAGATCGGGCTGCCGCCCGGGCAGGTTTATTTGGCCAACGCCGAGGCGCACGAGGCTACGTACCTTTCCGATGACATGATTTCCGACCTATACGGAAACGGAGAGCTGCCATGGCAGCTCTCCTTGGTGGAAGATTACGGGATATTTTTAAGCTCGGCGCAGCACCCCTGCGAATTTGCAGTCTTTGTTTGCTATTCGCGCAGCGATACCGACCTGGTGGCCACCATGTGCCACGCGCGCCTGGACGCGCTCCGTGCGCATTACAAGGGCACGCCTTTCGCATCCTATACGCAAAACGCGCGCGTGGCGGTGATCGGCAGATACGTCCTGCTAATCGTCAGCTCGGACGCAGAGCATGCACTGCGTGCAGCAAGAAGAGTGCTTTGATGATTCGCGCCTCGTTCAAGATCCTTCGCGGCGCGTTTGGGACTGTCAGTCTTGAGCGTTACGAAGAATCTTGTCCCAAACGCTTGCTCAAGGATGACAGAACGAGGCTGACCTTGCGCAAAGGCCTCGCGACACAAAACCGCTCTGCGGGATTGTGTCATCCTTGAGCGAAGCGAAGGATCTTGCGAGGCCGGAATTTTTTAGCCAAACAACGTGATCGCATAATAGATCACGCCCCAGACTGCACCGCTGACGATACCGTACAGCAGCACAGGCCCTGCAACCGTGAAGATCTTCGCCCCCACGCCCAGTACAAGTCCCTCGGACTTGGCATCCAGAGCGGGCGAGGCCACGGCGTTGGCAAACCCCGTAATGGGTACCAGCGTGCCTGCGCCCGCATGCTTGGCGATATTGTCGAACACACCAAAGCCTGTGAGCAATACGGCAAGAGCGACCAGCGTCACGGATACAAGCGTACCTGCGCTGTCCTGCTCCATGCCGCACACGTCACGGTATAGGTACAGCAAAAATTGTGCAAAGGCGCAAATGCCGCCCCCGAACACAAAGGCCTTGACACAGTCCTTTGCTACGGGAGAGTGCGGGGCTCTCGCCTTGGCATATCTCTGATACTGCTTTTTATCCATATTCATAAAAACGACCGATCCTCTCCGGTCGGCAACGCGTGCCGACCAACGTCTGATACGTCAACAGTATGTGAAAGAAGCCGCCGCTTTATGCGGCGGCTGTCTTGTAAATTACAGGTAACTTTGCATTTTCTCTACGTTTTTTTGCTCGAATTCGATCATGTCGCGGCAAAGACGCAGCACCTTTTCGGGCACGTGGCAGTTTTCGTTCTCGCGCAACAGCTTGACAGACTCGGTGATATTCATGTTGCTGCCCTCGATCACCATCTCTGCAAGATGCGAGGTGTCCGAATCCATGAGCGTGTTGACCCCGATGCCCACCTTGGTAGTCATCTTTTGCCAAAGGCCCGCATCCTGGGCCTCACCGCCGCACTCGCAAAGATACTGCTCTGCGCGCTTGGAGTACCCTTCGTAGCCGTCCAGCTGCGAGGTCAGATCGCGTCGCAGATCACTGTCCGCCACCTTGGGCAGCAGCGAGAGCAATGCCTCAGATCCCATTTTTGCATTTTTGTAAATTCCCTTGAGCAGCGCGGCGGCTTGACCGCTCTTGTGCTCGGTTTGATTGACCGTTGTTTGCATACCGTCCTCCAAAATAAATTACTTGCACGGTCAGTATGCGCAAAAATCCGAATTTTATGTATGAATGGAAACCGTTTCAAACGCAAAGAACCCGCCTTGCCGGGCGGGTTCTGCTTCAAAATTCAGTTTTTCTTTTTTGTGTTCTGTTGCTTTTGATTCTTTTCGGGATGATTGTCCACCACATTCACGTTACCCACGTATTTATCCTTGTCCTTATCCTCCTGTGTCAGTCGGTCAAAGCAGACCAGGTTGTGATGCATTTTGGCAAGATCGTTGCGGGTGGAAGGATCCTCGCTGCCACTGTAAACGTAACCGATGCTGCGCATGTACGCATTCCATCTGCGGTGCTCCAAAACCATCAGAGCATGCTCCTGCTCCTTGCTTCTCTGCTCCGGCGGCAGATCTGCTCCCAGAACACCAAGCTTAATACGCGCCTTGTTATGCAAAGCCGAGGCTGCCGAGGAACGGTAGTTATATTCATAGGCAAAGAAATCTGCCTCATCACCGCCGTATCCGACGCAATGGATCTCCAGTGCATCCGTTTCAAGCTCACCACGCATGATCACCTCTTCGGAATACGATTCCTCCAGCTCTCCGATAAAGCGAATGTTATACGGCTGTCCGCGATAGTTGGTCAGCTCCTTTAAGCAAGAGGACAATGCACTGTTGTGAACCACAGCACAGATCTCCGGACGAATGCCCATGCGTTCAAAGATCATTCGCATGCTCACTGCGGTCTCGATATTCAAATCGTCATTACCAAGGCTGATCAGTACAAACGAAGCCTCGGTCATCTTGGAGATCTCACGCGTAAAATCGGACGTACCAACGCGCACTCCGCCATGTACAGCGACCTTATAATAGGATTCGCCCGGCACGTATACGCCGTTATACTGCTCTGACATGACCTCAGGACACATATATGCAATACGCTGCTCCGCATCCGGATCCTTATCGAATGCGTCAATATGCAAGCGATACCCCTCCATCTGACCATACCACAAAAGTGTTTTTAAGGTTTCCACGCCATACCCGCCAAGACCCACAATCACCGCGGAGATGATCTTATCTCCATCGGGCGTAGTGGCGTGTGCATGCTCAAAGATGGACGCGGGATCATTATACAGCGTGCGTTGGATCATTGCCAGAGACTCGTTGACACGGCGCACCTTCATCTTGTAGTGCTTGCCGTTAAAGAGCAGCAGCTCCCCCGACACCGAATCCGAGAACAGATACAGATTGGTATTCGCCATCTGTC
>JAFQUG010000335.1 GCA_017408625.1 Clostridia bacterium
AATTGCCGAAATCGACGTCAAAATTGCCGTTGGTGACAACCGCCGAGAATTGATCGAAAAATACGTCAAAGTAGAGCATCTGACACGGGAAATGGTGGAGATTTTGATCGATAAAATTATGGTCGGAAAGCGCATTCCGGGGACACGAAACGTGCCAATCAAAATTCACTGGAATTTCTGAAAAATCGTCAACTTCAAAAGTGCCGAAAGCCCTTGAAATATAAGGATTTTTCGCGGTTTTTAAAAGATCAAAAACATTGCGAATACGTGATAGTAACAGAGCAAAAGGCGCGCACCACCTACGACAATATCTTGCGTCTTGCCGATGATCCCGACGTCAAGGACGTCATCCGCTTCTTGCGCCAGCGCGAGCTTGTGCACTACCAACGCTTCGCAGAGGCTCTGAACAAGACCCGCGAAGGGCTTGACCGCAAGAACTACTACGCATATAACCCCTCGTTTGACAAATAAAAGGTTGGGAGAAACCGCTTGCGGTTTCTCCCGGTCTTACATATTCTCAAGCTGCTCCACAACCTCGGGCATGATACCGACCGTGTGGTGGCAGAGCGTGGCACGGCAAAGCCTTTTGACCTCGTCGATGGCGTTTTCGGGGCAGAATGCAAGGTCTGCCGCACGAAGCATGGCAAGGTCGTTTTCCTGGTCGCCGCACGCCACAACAAAGAGGTCGTGCCCCGTTCTCTCGCGGTACAGGAGTCGAAGTCTTGCAATGCCCGACGCCTTGGTGCAGCCCTTGACCGTCAGCTCCAAAAAGCGCGGGCCCGAGACTGCGTACTCAAATCGGTCACCGAATCTCTCAGCCAGGCAAGGCCGCAGCGCCACAAGCATCTCCGCCTCACCTCGAAACACCAGCTTGAACCATTGCCCCTCAGGGTTGGCACTCGGCCACTCGTCGATGGGCAGCACGTGCGGGAAATCGGCCGGATTTCGCGTCATTTCACGCACAATGTCGCTGCCGCGGCCGTCGGTCATAAAGCCGTTCGGTGTCACCACACGCACGCCAAGCTCAGGCGCGATCTCCCGCGCATATTTGGCCGCGGCGATCACATCCTGGGTTCTCATGCTTGTGGGGTACAGTCGCTCACCCGTGGAAAAATCCAGCAGATACGAGCCGTTGCACACCACGGCAGGCAGCGTACACATCGTACCCGACTGCGGCAGCACGCGCACGATATTTTTATGCATACGTCCCGTGCCGTAGGTAAACTGGCCACCGCGCGCGCAAAACTCAGAAATTGCCTGCAGATTTACCTCGGGCGGCTGCGCGCCTGCGCCGAAAAACGTGCCGTCCAGGTCGGTCACAATGGCGATATGTGCAAAGATATTCTCATTCTTCACGGCGTAAAATCTCCAAAAGCTTGATCATTTCGGGCGGTTGGGGGGCTGTAAAATGCATGCGCTCGCCTGTGGTCGGGTGCGTCAGGTACAGCTCGCAGGCGTGCAGCGTCTGCCCCTTGATCCAGGCCTTATGCCGCGCGCCGAAGGGGGTGTTGTCGCCGCCGTACACCTCGTCACCCAGCAGCGGATGCCCCTTTGCGGCCATATGCACGCGGATCTGATGCGTTCTGCCCGTCTCCAGGCGGCACTCAATATAGGTAAACGCGTTACCCCATGTCTGCCTGCCTGCAAATCTTTCCAGCACGCGATAATGCGTGACTGCATCGCGTGCTTCGCGGTCCGGGTCGCGGATGACCGCCATTTTCTTGCGGTCCACGGGGTGACGGCCAATGGGCAGGTCAACCGTGCCCTCGTCCTCCTTGACGTTTCCCACGCACACAGCGCGGTAGATGCGGTGCGCACTATGCTCCTTGATCTGCTCGGCTAAGTGCAGGTGCGCGCGATCGTTCTTGGCCACGACCAAAAGCCCGGAGGTATCCTTATCGATTCGATGCACGATGCCGGGGCGCAGCACGCCGCCAATCCCCGACAGACTGCCCTTGCAATGATACAGGAGTGCATTGACCAGCGTGCCGCTCGGGTTTCCCGCCGCGGGATGCACCACCATGCCGACAGGCTTGTTGACTACGATGATGTCGTCGTCCTCGTACACCACGTCCAAAGGGATATCCTCGGGCAACGCAGCATCCGGCTCGGGCTCGGGAATGACCACCGTGATCTCGTCCCCGCACTTGACCTTACAGTTTTTGGAGACCGACGCGCCGCCAATCGACACACCGCCCTCCTCTATGAGTCTGACCGCAGCGGAGCGGGTCAGATCGGCCCGCTCCGAGAGGTATTTGTCTATTCTTGTACCCGCATCGGCGGCCTCAACTCTGAGTGTCAGCGTCTGCATGGCCATCTTTGGACTCCGCCTCGTCGACGGGAGCATTTTTCTTGTTTTTGATCTCGGTAATGACCGACAGAATCAGCCACAGCACCATCAACGCTCCGCCAATGGTTACGGCACAGTCGGCGACGTTAAAGATCCATTTCCACAGATTGGGGAATGCACAAAAATCAATAAAGTCGGTCACGACTCCCAGCGTGCAGCGGTCGATCATGTTGCCGATGCCGCCCGCGATCAGCAGCGTCAGAATCACCTGCATGAACTTATCCTTCGGCTCTTTTTTGACCCACCAGACAAGCATGCCGATCATGAGCAGAATGCCTACGGTCGAGAGGATCATGAACATCCAGCGCGAATCGTCAAACCAGCCGAAGATCGCACCGTCGTTTTTGATATGCGTCCAGTGCAGCACTCCCTCGATCACGGGGATAGACTCCCCTTCGGGAATGTGTTGTATCACAAGATACTTGGTCAGCTGATCCGCGCCTACGATCACGGCGACGATGGCTGCCCATAAGATCAGATACAGCATAAAAGTTCCTTTCTATAATGCCGAGGGTCGTTCCCGACCCTCGGCGGTCTTATATTGCGTAGCCGAACGGGAGTCGAACCAAGTTGGTTTTGACGGGCAGATTTATCCGATCCCTTCATCTTTTCCCTTGGACATATTGCCTATATGCCCTGCGGGAAAAGCTTTTGGGCTCGAAAAAATCTGCTATGTCAAAACTGCATAGCACCCGCCGGCGAATGCATTTTTGATAGATTTTGGTGTGATTTTGCGCAGCAAGATACAAATCTTGCAAGCGAAAGCGCGCCGAAAGATGCGAAAATGCATCGTCGTCGGGCAATTCGGTTCGATTCCCGTTCGGCTAATTAAAGTTCCAGAATATTCTTGCAGCGTGCGCAAAGAAAGTTGTCGCCCTCGGAAATTCCTTCCTTGGCATACGCCCAGCAACGGTCGCACTTGCAGCCGTCTGCAGGGGCTACGACCACGGCAATTCTGCCGTCCTCGCCCTTGACTGCACCCTCGGGGGCTTCGCCCTTGACCACCTCTGCCGCAGAGGTGATGAATACGGTTGCCAGATCGCCTGCGAATGCGCTGAGCAGCTCGTATGCAGCGTCGTCAGCGGTGTAGACCGTGACCTTTGCATCCAGCGACTTACCGATCAGCTTTTCTGCACGCGCCAGCTCCAGTGCCTTCATAACGTCATCACGCAGCTCAAACAATTCATCCCATGCGTTAGTGCCCTCGGACTCGAGTGCCGCGTCGCATGCGGGCATATCGTTAAGGAATACGCTCTCTGCCTTGTCGGTCGATGCATGAGGCATGGACTGCCAGATCTCCTCAGCGGTGAAGCTGATGATGGGAGCCATCAGACGGGTCATGCCCGAAATGATGATATACATTGCAGTCTGTGCGCTTCTGCGCGCGCGGCTGTCTGCACGCTCGGTATAGACTCTGTCCTTGGTGATGTCCACGTACAGCTTGGACAGGTCAATGGTGCAGAAGTTATTGAGCGCGTGGTATGCGATATGGAATTCGTAACCGTCAAACGCGTCGCGAACCTCGCCGACCAGCTTGTTGTAGCGAGCAAGGATCCACTTGTCGATGGCGGGCAGCTCGTCGTAAGCCACCATATCGGTATCGGGATTGAAGTCGCCCAGGTTTGCAAGCAGGATTCTTGCGGTGTTACGGATCTTTCTGTAGGTTTCGGACTGCTGACGGAAAATGTTATCCGAGCAGCGAACGTCCGCGTGGTAGTCGGTAGAAGCAGCCCACAGTCTTGCGATGTCGCCGCCGTACTTCTTGACCACGTCATCGGGATCAACGCCGTTGCCAAGCGACTTGTGCATGGCTCTGCCCTCGCCGTCAACCACCCAGCCGTGGGTCAGAACGGTCTTGTAGGGCGCGCCCTCGCCCTTAGCACCTACTGCGGTCAAAAGGGCTGCCTGGAACCAACCTCTGTACTGGTCTCCGCCCTCAAGATATACGTCAGAGGGCCAATGCAGCTCGGGTCTTTGCTCAAGCACTGCGATGTGAGACGAGCCGGAGTCAAACCAGCCGTCCAGGGTGTTGGTCTCGCGGCGGAACTTCTTGCAGCCGCACTTGCAGGTATAATCAGCGGGCATCAGCTCCTCGACGGACAGATCCCACCAGGAGTTGGAGCCCTTTTGGCCAAAGACCTCTGCAACCTTTGCAATGGTCGCATCGTCGCAAATGACCTCACCGCAATCCTCGCAATAGAATACGGGAATGGGCAGCCCCCACTGACGCTGACGGGAGATGCACCAGTCGGCACGGTCACGTACCATCTGTGCCATACGCTCGCCGCCCCCTGCGGGCAGCCAGGTCACGCTCTGACATGCGGCAACTGCCTCTTCCTTGAACGCATCCACAGAGCAGAACCACTGGGGAGTTGCGCGGAAGATGATGGGAGACTTACATCTCCAGCAGTGCGGATATTCATGGCTCATTTCCTCGCTTGCGAACAGTGCGCCACTCTCCTTCATATCAGCAAGAATGACCTCGTTGGACTGTGCGTAGTAAAGCCCTGCGTACTTGCCTGCATCCTCGGTCTGGTAGCCGCGGTCGTCCACAGGCACGATGATATCAATGCCGTAACGCTTGCAGGTGATATAGTCGTCCGCACCAAAGCCGGGCGCGGTGTGCACGCAGCCTGTACCGGAATCCATGGTAACGTAATCCGCATTGACGATCAGCGACTCACGGTCCAGGAAGGGATGCTGTGCCTTCATATATTCAAAGGTGTTGCCGGGGAATGCTGCCAGGATCTCGTAATCCTCGATGCCGCCTGCCTTCATGGTCTTGGCGCAAAGAGCCTCTGCTACGATGTAGCACTCCTCTCCTGCCTTGACTACCACGTAGCTCTCCACAGGGTTGAGCGCGATGGCAAGGTTACCGGGCAGTGTCCAGGTGGTGGTGGTCCAGATCACGAAATAGGTCTTGGACAGGTCGCAAACACCGGCCAGCTTGCCTGCGTCGTCCTTGATGGCGAACTTGACGAAAATAGAGGTACAGGAATCGGTTGCATACTCGATCTCTGCCTCGGCCAGTGCAGTCTCGTCCTTGGGGCACCAGTACACGGGCTTCAGACCCTTGTAAATGTAGCCCTTCTTGAACATCTCACCAAAGACCAATACTTCCTTTTCTTCAAACTTGGGATCCATGGTCAGATAGGGGTTCTCCCAATCTGCCAGAACGCCCAGTCTCTTGAACTGGTTTCTCTGAATGTCCACGTACTTCTCTGCAAACTGATAGCAAGCGGTACGGAACTCGGAGGTCTTCATCTTCTTGCGGTCCAGCTTATTCTTCTTGATGATGGCAGACTCGATGGGCATGCCGTGGTTATCCCAACCGGGAACGATAGGCACGCGATAGCCGCTCATGGTCTTATACTTGTTGATAAAGTCCTTGAGCATTTTATTGAGTGCAGTACCCATGTGAATATTGCCGTTGGAGAAGGGAGGGCCGTCGTGCAAAATGAATGCGGGCTTGTCCGCATTCTGCTCTTGCAGGCGTGCGTACAGATCCATATTCTCCCAGTACTTGAGCATTTCGGGCTCGCGCTGCGGCAGATTTGCGCGCATTGCAAACGACGTACTGGGCAAATTCAGCGTACTTGTGTAATCCTTAGCCATAACTTGATAGCTCCTTTATGTGTATAAAAATTGTTTTCTGTTTCAGATGTATTTTTGCGCAAGCATGCGCAGTCTCCCCTTTTTGGTTTGCATGCTGACGTCGTCCACGCGGAACTTTCCGTATCCGCGAAGCGAGATCACACAAGGGGGCTCTATGATCTTGTCGCATTTGTCGCATGGCTCGTAATCGAGCGTGCACTCCCCCGCGCGGATCAGCATTTGTGCTTTCTCACGCGAAAGACCGGCAAGGGCTGCGGCAATGCAATCAAAGCGCGCCGACGCGACCGTGTCGCTGACGCTTTTATATCTCTTGGGAATTTCGATCTTTGCGTCCTCGGGTAGTCTTTGCACCTTGACGCCGTCTCTGCCGACTCTGTCAAGCTCGGCACAGATAAAGGGAGCAATGTCCGCATTGCAGAAAAGCAACGCGCGGCAGTCATCCAACACCACCAGATCTCCCAGCACGTGTCTCTCGATCCCAAGCGCAAGCAATGCGCCCAGATAATCGCGATGTGAGAGCGTGCAAAATCCGCCACCCCGCAGCAAGAGGGGGCATATCTCCTGTTCGATGATCGGAGTATAGTACTCCGGTTCACATAAAAACTCCGGCAAAATAAAGGCCTTGACTCGCTCGGCCTCACCGTATCCGCCCGAAAGAACGCAAAGCGCATCCTGCCCTTCCCGTTCTGCCAGACTTTGTGCTAAACGCGCTTCGCGCGGGGTCAGGAAGTGGCTGCAAGACCACGTTCCCCTTCCCGCGCGTTGTATCATATCACGCAGTTGCGCATATAAGATTTCGTCCTGTCCGCCTCTGTTTTGCATACTCACACCAGTGCAAATGACAGCGAAAGCTGCAAAAGAGTCAAAAGCAGATACGTGATCATAAACGACATATCGATCGGCAGCCCCTGAAACCAGCCCATGCGCCACAAGAATTTACGCACCGGCACGATCAGTGGCTCGGTCATATGAAACACGATCCGCTGCAGCTTTCCCTCGTTCTCGGTTGGGAACCAGGAAAAGATGGCGCGTACAAGCATAATCAGAGAAAACATATCGATCAGCAGCGAGAGCGTGCTGACCAGCACATACAAAAAGACCAACGAAAGTGCCTCCGCTTAATTATTCCTCGTCCTGCTGTTCCTCGGACTGCTCCTCGGCACCCTCCACGAGCTCCTGCTCGTCGATATCATCCACGTTTGCACCGTAAGGAATCAGCGCAACGGTAGACTTATTGATCTTATGCACGTTACCGTCCAATGCCTGCACGGCACACATGATATAATCAAAGAAGCGCACGAATACATCTCTTTCCATCTGATCGACGTCCAAAAGCATGACTATGTAGCCGTCAGCCAGCTTGGCCACAGCCTTTTGTCTGTCAGCAAGTACTGCAGGCGCATAGTACTTGACCGCGGGCTTTGCGGGAGCAAGAGGCTTTTTGGGCATGGGAGCAGGCTCACGCATTTCCGCCTGTTCCTCTTCAGCCTGTACTGCGCTGACATCCTCAACGGCAGCATCGGTCACAACGCCCTCGCCGTCCTTGGGAAAATCATCATAGTAGCCGTTGTTGTCGTATTCGTCATCCAAAAACTCTTCGGGCTCGGGATCCTTGGTGAATTTCTTAAAAATGTTCATACTTATTCCTCCTGTGATTTATATTCTCGCATTTTCAATCCACAAACAGTTTGCTTCCGACACGCACCAGCGTAGAGCCGCAGGCGATTCCTGCATCGTAGCTATCTGACATACCCATCGACATCACCATGGGTATACCTATATTATGTAGTTTTTTTGTCCAAATGTCAAGACAAAGGTCAAAAGTTTCGCCAAAATATTTATAATATTGCGCTTTTTCGGGGCATTTCGGTGCCATGGTCATAAATCCGCGCAGTCTGATGTGCTCAAACTGTGAAAGTGCAAGGCTCAACGCCTCGGCCTGCTCAGGGGCAACGCCCCCCTTGCTCTGCTCCCCCGCACAATTGATCTCGACCAACACGTCCATCACCTTGCCATGCTTGGCACATTGCTTTTCGATCTCGCGTGCAAGCTCTATGCTGTCCACGGAGTGGATCATGCACACCTTATCCGCAATATACTTGACCTTGTTTTTCTGCAGAGAGCCGATAAAGTGCACGCGCAATCTCTCCTTGTCCAAGGCGTCCCACTTTTCCAAAAGTGCCTGCACGCGGTTCTCTCCGATGTCAAGGACACCGAGATCGGGCAACACGTTGATCTGCTCTACGCTTGCGTATTTGGTTGCCGCCAACAGTGTAATCTCAGAAGGATCGCGGCCCGCCTGCACGGCAGCTTGTCTGATCCCCTCTTGCACCGCTGCAACCTGTTGCTTTAACTTTTCCATATTCTTTACCCATACATTTTGCCAATATACAAATCTCTGCCCGCCGTAATGATCAGATCGTTGCGCTGCAGATATTTCGCCTTGCCCGCGCCTGCCATAGCATCCTGCTCAAAGGTCTGCACAATGTAATATCCCGCGCCCTCGCGCACAACGCTGATGCGTCTGAATTCCACTGAGCTGTCCTCCAGAATATACACGCCCTTCTCGCCGTTATGCTCACGCAAAGCCTCGGTAGGCACACGGTAGCCCGTGATCTCATCCACCACACTCTGCACACGCTGGGTGCGCAGGAAGGAGAAGCCGGGCGGAGTTTGTTCGCAGGAAAAGATCAGCACGCCCTGATGCTGCTCTGTTGCGCTCAGCTTTTTCTGAAGCGTCAACGAAAGCTCCAATCCGTCGTTATCAATAAACGAAAAGGTATACGCGCTGCCCTCGGTAAAGCGCAAAGCGTTTTCCTCGCTCATGGGAATGGCCGCGTACCAAGTGTGGCTATTGATCATTTTGCCCACCGTACCCGCCGTTGAAGCGGGTTCTGCCTCGGTCATCGCGTAAAAGTCCTCGATGGCCATGTCCATGATCCCCGCGTAATCAAACACGCTCTCGTATCCGTCGCATTTGTGTACAAAATTCGCACTGTGGTCGCTTTGCCAGCCGATCTGCGTACCGCCCCAGGCATCAAGCATCTCCTGTCTTTGTGCCTTGAGTACGTCGATCATCTGATCCGAGCTGTGCTCACCCGTCAGCAAGCCATATGTGCTCATATACGATAGCAGATCCCGGCTCTCGGGCAAGGCGTTTTGGTAAATGCCCGCACTCAGCTCGTTCAGCACACGGTAATAGCTTTGCTTGATCGATGCCTGATTCTCCTTGAGCGAGGTGATCAGAGAGCCGGCCTTGTCGCTGTCCTCCAAAAGAGCGATCTGTGCACCAATATCGTCCAAGCGTTGCTGCAATGCAGCCACGTCAGTGGCCGGTGCACCTGCCTTGGGGTAGGTCACGGCATACACCGCATCGCGCGGCACTCGCTCGCCGTCACGGTACATGTAGTGCACGGGTGCATCACTCTCGCCGCGAATGACCTGCTCGTCGCGGAACACGTACACCTCGGCGCTGAGAATGGTATAATCGGTGATCTCCTGCGTGGGAAGCGTGGAAAGCGTGGTGCTGAATTGCCCCAGGGAATAATGAATCATATACACCAGCATACCGATCGCAACCAGCACGACCGAGCAGCGCAGTGCAATATTTCTTGCCTTGGTTCTGTCCATCACATTCCCCTCCTTTCCGCAGTCTGCTATCTTATTATAACAGAAATCCTTTGTCTTTGCACGCGTTTTCGCAAATATTTACAATCTCTTCAAATGTGCGCACGTTCCCTTCGGGGTCGGCGTCGATCCAGGTCACGTACGGCTTTGCATAAAACCACGTCATCTGCCTTTTGGCATATCGGCGCGTGGCGGTTTTGAGCTCGGCCGCAGCCGCTTCAAGACTGCAATGCCCTTTGACAAAAGGCAAAATTTCCTTGTACCCGATCGCGCCCGCTGCGGTGGAATTGGCCTCGAATACGCCTGCCCTCCACAGCCGCTCGGTCTCCTCAACAAGGCCCCCCTCAAGCATCTGATCCACGCGACGCTCGATGCGGTCGTACAGCACCTCACGGTTACGGTAGCGAATGCCGAACACAAGCGCATCAACAGCGGGCTCTGCCGTCTGCGAGAGCTTGTCCAGCTCGGTTTTGGTCTTACCGCTGATCAGGTAGATCTCCAGTGCACGGATGACTCTCTTGACGTTATTTGGGTGCGTGGCCGCCGCACTCTCGGGGTCGACCTCGCAAAGCCGCTTGTGCAGGGCAATCGCCCCTTCCCTGTCCGCAAAATTCTCTAACTCGGTGCGCACCGCGGGGTCGGCATAATTCTCCCCGTAGCCACCGCGCAAAAGTCCGTCCAAGTATAGCCCCGTGCCGCCGCTCAGAACGGGCAGCTTTCCCAGCACGCTGATCTTGTGAAGGACCTCGGTTGCTGCCTCGACGTACGCACCGCTCGAATAGCTCTC
>JAFQUG010000336.1 GCA_017408625.1 Clostridia bacterium
AGCAGGGCGTGCAGGAGCTGCACCACGAGTATGTGGACGTCTCCCACCTGCTACCATAAGGGGTAGGCTGCATAATGTCACCGATTATCCTCCGTCCGTTTTCGGGCGGGGGATTTTTTGAATGTGGAATGTGGCGCCCGGCTGCGTATGATATCAACAGTTTATAATATAAACCGTCGGTTGATAAGCCGCGTGCGCTCCGCGATGGAAGCACACGTTGAAAACAACGTGTTCGTTTTTTATTTTGCCGTTTCTATCGATCTGTGCAGAACCCCATTGCCAAATGTCAAAAAATGTGATATAATATACGCAGCACAAATTTGTATTGCGCTGAGCGAGAACGGAGGCGTCGATCTGCCATGAGCGAAATCAGAAATATCGGTATATTTGCCCACGTAGATGCCGGGAAGACCACCTTATCCGAGCAAATATTATCCCATACCGGCACCATCCGAAAGGTCGGCAGCGTTGATTCCGGTACGGCGCATACGGACGATCTTCCGGTGGAGCGAAGACGTGGCATTTCGGTTAAGGCGAGCTGCGTTTCTGTCAATTACGGTGATGTTCGGATCCATCTGATCGACACACCCGGTCACGTCGATTTTTCGGCAGAGGTGGAGCGATCCTTGTGGGCGCTCGACGGTGCTGTGTTGGTAATTTGCGCGGTGGAAGGGGTACAGCCCCAGACCGAGGTGCTGTTTGAGGCGATGGTCAAGCAGAGCATTCCGGTGCTGTTTTTTATCAATAAAACCGATCGCGAAAATGCCGATGTGCCGCGCGTCATGGCGCAGATCCGACGTTTGCTGACGCCTTATGCGGTGGAGCCGCACGATATCGAGGCGGTGAGTGAGCTGGTTTGCGAGGGGCGTGACGACCTTCTGGAGCGATATCTGAACGGTGAGCAGTTCTCGGACGACTTTCTTGCAGAGCAGTTGGCAAGCTTGACGCACCAAAATGCCGCATATCCCGTGCTGTGCGGTTCGGCATTGAAGGATATTGGCGTTAAGGCGCTGCTGGATGGCATTGTGTCTTATCTGCCCTCGCCCAAGCAAGAGAAGGAACTGTGCGGCGTCGTGTTTGCGGCGCGGCAGGACAAGAGCCTGGGCAGGGGCGTTTGGGTGCGTCTGTACGGCGGCTCCTTGGAAAACCGCGAGAGCATTACGCTGGATGCAGGGGTGGACCCCGTTTCCGGTGAGAACAAGCAGGTGCAGTATAAGATCACCCAGATCCACGATGTCAGCCTTAATCCGTGCGGCAAAATAGAGTGCGGCGAGATCGGTGTGGTCTATGGCTTGGGCGACGTTCCCATCGGTCAGATTCTTGGCAATGCGGCACGCTTGCAGCGCGTCATCGAGCCCGGGCAGCTGAGAACGCCGCTGATCACCGTTCAGGTCATTCCCTCAAAGCCCGATCAGATGCAACAGCTTCGCCGCGCCTGCGAGATTTTATCGAGCGAGGATCCGCTGCTGCAGGTGCAATATGTCCGTATGCTGAATGAACTGCATCTGAAGGTCATGGGAACGATCCAGCTGGAGATCATCGAGGAGCTGCTCAAGACTCGTTTTAATCTGCAGGCTTCCTTTGATACGCCGGCGATCATTTACAAGGAAACGGTGTCCACGCGTTGCGAAGGCTTTGTGGCATACACCATGCCCAAGCCCTGCTGGGCAGTTCTGAAATTTATCATTGAGCCTGCAGAGCGGGGAAGCGGCGTGACATTTTCGTCCAGCGTACCTTTGAACAAAATTATGGCGTGCTATCAGCGCCAGGTGGAGCAGACCATCCCGCTGGCACTAAGCAGGGACGGCTCGGCTGGGAGGTCACCGACGTCAATATCAAGCTGGTGGACGGCGGACATCATCTGGTGCACACCCATCCGCTGGACTTTATTGTTGCAACGCCGATG
>JAFQUG010000337.1 GCA_017408625.1 Clostridia bacterium
CGGCCCGACTCGCCGGGTGAGATTCCTCGTATGGGGCAGCAGAAAAAGAACAGGCACCTCGAATGAGATGCCTGTTCTTTTTCTGGTGACCCGTACGGGAATCGAACCCATGTTTCCAGCGTGAGAGGCTAGCGTCTTGACCGCTTGACCAACGGGCCGTCGTTTGCGACTTGCTTATTATAGCACATCCTTTTTAAAAATGCAACCCCTTTTTGAAAAAAAGTTGAAAAATTTTTTCAGTTTTCTTTTTTTGTGTTCTTATATGCCAAAAGTAGATTTTTCCGCGTTCTTTTTTTCTTTTTCCCCTTGCCATTTTTACAAAAATACGCTACAATGAAATCAGAAAATTTTTCACTGATGTTCAAGGAGGTACACATGATCTACGACAAGAACAGACAGACCCCCGAGCTTGACCGTGAGCTTTTCAAAAATCCCACGGCACAATATCGCGGCACGCCCTTCTGGGCATGGAACTGCGATCTGCAGAAGGATGAGCTTCTGCGTCAGATCGACGTTTTCAAGCAGATGGGTCTGGGCGGCTTTCACATGCATTGCCGCGACGGTATGTCCACCACCTATCTCTCGGATGATTTTATGGATCTGGTCAAGGCCTGCACCGATCACGCAGAGAAAAACGAGATGCTTGCCTGGCTGTACGACGAGGATAAGTGGCCCTCCGGCTTTGCGGGCGGCTACGTCACCAAGGATCCCGCCTTCCGCCAGAGATTCATTTCCTTTACCTGCAATCCCGATTACCCCGTATGCGACAACGCTGTGCTGATCGCCAGATTCGACGTCGTACTGGGTAAAGACAAGTGCCTCAAATCCTACCGCAAGGTACAGGACGGCGACGAGATCGAGGGCACGCTTTGGACGGTGTGGCGCGAGATCGCAGGCAACTCCCCATGGTTTAACAACCAGTCCTATGTGGACACGCTCAACAAGGCGGCCATTGAAAAATTCATCGAGGTCACGCACGAGCGATATAAAAAAGCAGTTGGTGACCGCTTTGGCACGACCGTACCCGCCATCTTTACCGACGAGCCTCAGTTCATGCGCAAGGGTACGCTGAGCTTTGCAGACAGCAAGCAGAACGTGCACCTTCCCTGGACCGATGATCTGGAGGAGACCTTCGTAGCGGCTTACGGCGACTCCCTGGTGGATCATTTGCCCGAGCTGCTCTGGGATCTCCCGGGTGGCGAGATCTCGCTGACCAGATATCACTACCACGACCACGTTTCCGAGCGTTTTGCCAAGGCGTTTGCCGACACCTGCGGCAACTGGTGCGACGCAAACAACATTGCACTGACCGGCCACATGATGGAGGAGCCTACCCTGCACTCCCAGACCGCTGCAATCGGCGACTGTATGCGCTCTTACCGCGCGTTCGGCATTCCCGGCATTGATATGCTGTGCGCAAGCTTTGAATTTACCACCGCCAAGCAATGCCAGTCCTCGGTGCATCAGTACGGTCGCCCCGGCATGATGAGCGAGCTTTACGGCGTGACCGGCTGGGATTTCGACTTCCGCGGCCACAAGCTGCACGGCGACTGGCAGGCAGCACTCGGCGTGACCGTGCGCGTCCAGCACCTTTCCTGGGTCTCCATGAAGGGTACGGCCAAGCGCGACTACCCCGCATCCATTTCCTATCAATCCCCTTGGTACGGCGAATACAGCTACGTGGAGGATCACTTTGGCCGTGTCAATACCGCGCTGACCCGCGGCACACCGCTTGTCAAGGTTGGCGTTGTGCACCCCGTGGAAAGCTATTGGCTGCATTGGGGTCCCAACGAGCAGACGCAGCTGGTGCGTGACAAGCTGGACGGCAATTTCCAAAACGTGACAAGCTGGCTGCTGCGCGGCAATATTGACTTTGACTTTATTTGCGAATCCACGCTGCCCGATCTTTGCCCCGAGGGTGGAAATCCCCTGCAGGTGGGCAAGATGGCATACGACGTAGTCATCGTGCCCGAGTGCGAGACGCTGCGCTCGACCACGCTGAACAGACTGGAAGCATTCCGCGCAGCGGGCGGCAAGCTGGTCTTTATGGGTGATGCCCCCAAGTATGAGGACGCAAAGCCCTCAGTGCGCGGCAAGGCACTCTTCGACATGGCAAAACAGATCGCCTTCTCCCGCGGTGCACTGCTGGAGGAGCTTTACGACGACCGCACGGTCGAGATCCGCAATTTCAGCGGGCATACACCGACAATCTCATTCACCAGATCAGACGCGATACCAATGGCACGTGGCTGTTTATCTCGCATTGCACCCAGCCC
Organism: Clostridia bacterium; assembly: GCA_017408625.1. Next base: position 2,277 of record JAFQUG010000337.1, read on the forward strand.
TATAACAAGGACGTTGCCCGTGCACAGGGCATCCACATCTACGTCAAGGGCAAATACAAGGCACAGCTGTGGGATACCGTCACGGGTGAGATCAAGCCCGTTCGCTACAGCAACCGCACGGGTGGCAAGACCCACGTGATCATGACACTGCACGACTACGACTCGGCACTTCTCTACCTTGAGGACACGGACGAGGATTGCGGCTACGAGCCTGCCGCAAAGTCTGCTCCCACGCCCATCGGCATCGTTCGCATGAACGACGGCTACGGTGCATGGGCAAAAGAGTGCGGCGAGAATCCCGTTGCAGTCGTACCCTATACCGTGCCCTATACCTTAAGCGAGCCCAACGTGCTGCTGCTTGACATGGCAAAATACGCCTTGGACGACGAGGCACTTGCCGGTCCTGAGGAAATCCTGCGCATTGACGCGGCCATTCGTCGCCGCCTTGGCTTCCCCGCAGGCAAGGCGCAACCCTGGGTGATCCAGGACACGCCCGCCAAGCACAGCGTGACGCTGGAATTCAAGATTGACAGTGAGATCGATTACGAAAAGCCCTTCCTTGCGCTTGAGGATGCCGACATCGCAACCGTCGCGTGGAACGGACAGCCCGTGACCGCCAAGCCGGACGGCTATTACGTGGATCTCTCGATCCAAAAGATTGCGCTGCCGCCTCTTTGCAAGGGTGAGAATACGCTGCGCGTCACCATTCCCTTTGGCGCAAGATCCAACTGCGAGGCAATGTACCTGCTTGGCGCGTTTGGCGTCAAGGTCGCCGGCAGACAGCTGACTGTCACCGCCCTTCCCGAAACGCTCGGATTCTCGGATCTGACCTACCAAGGCCTGCCCTTCTACGGCGGTGCGGTCTCCTATCACATTCCCGTATCCTGTGAGACGGAATGGGAGGCCATCATCCGCGTGCCGCACTACACCGCTGCCGTCAACACGGTCGAGGTGGACGGTGAAAAGCGCGCCGTGGTAGCATACCCGCCCTATGCAGCAGACCTTGGCAAGCTGTCCGCGGGCAAGCACACGGTCAGCGTCACCTCCTACATCTCGCGCCGCAACTGCTTTGGAGACGTTCACAACGCCGACGAAACCTTCTTCTGGCAAGGTCCCTCTGCCTGGGTAACAAGCGGCAGCGAATGGACCTACGAATACCGCCTGCGTCGCACCGGCGTGCTTTCCACTCCCGAAATTCTGAAAAAATAAGTGCAATTCAAAAGGGGCTGAGTTTGTGGACTCAGCCCCGATTTTTATTTGTCTATTTGCTCGTATGCTTCGGTATGATAGGTCAGCGTAAGGCGGTTTTGCTCGTACCAATCGGCACTCGTCATGTCAAACAAGCCCTTGAGTGCCTGCAGATACCAATACTCGCGCCCCTCACCGTCATAAACCAATACCCCATACACGGGCGATTCGGTCTTAGTGGTGCTGCTGCCCAGGCTGGAAGAGGTGATGTCGAACGTTTTGGTCACCTTGACAAGCTCCACAACTCCCGAGCAATCCCCGGGCTTTGCCGATTGCAGCCATTCGTCCGCGCCCTGGATCATCACGTTTCCAAAAATCCATCCTCCCGTTGCGGTTTCGACAGGCTTCCCGTTTTTCATAACGTTCCCTTCGGAAAGATCTCCCGGCAGATAATCGTTGGCCGCATGGCAGGCAAAGGGATCGATCCTTCCCTCTTCCTGCATCTGCATGGCCGTCTCAAGCAGAGTGTCCTTATTCATCGCTCCCTTGCCGTACTGCTCGTAAAAAAGCTCCGCCGCCTCGCGGTCATCAAAGATCACGTAGCCTGTGTGCTTGGTGATCTCGGTCGTGCGATAAGCCTCGCGATCCACAAAGTAAACTCTGACGGTAAAGCTTGAGGTGACCTCCCCCGTTACGGGATTGGTTTGCTCCTCCAAGTCTTGGAACACCCTGACCTCGCCTGCTTTGGCGTGGTCGGCGTAAGATTGCTCCCGGGTGCCGAACAGCCACGGGCGCAGCTCGTCCGGCGTATAGGACATGGGGGAGGTCTGGAGCAATCGGGCAAAGCGCGTGTTCAGATATTCCTCTGTATATTTCTGCGCAAAATATTCCTCCAACAATTGCTCCGCAAGCTCGGGAACGTATCCGCTTTCCTTGAAATACTTTTCCCATTGGCTCTCGCGATAGTATTTCTTTTCATCGCTGACAATGATATCCAGCACAGTCTCCCGAAACGCCTGCTTATCCGTACACGCCTCAAGCCGTGCCGCATGCTCTGCAAGCGCAGCCTTTTCCTCCTCATACTTGGCAGCAGACTTATTATAGTTGTTCACCGAGTGGGAATACACGTAATAATCCGCCTGATAAAAGGAGGCTGCGTGGTCTAAGACGTACCCCTCCACCATCTCGTCGGTGGGCTCGTCCGTTTCGTACTGCTCGGTCAGTACCTTCTCATATTTTTCAGCCAGCGCAATGATCTCAAGGCATTCGCGCAAATCCCGTACGGTCAAGGGGGCGTCGTATTTCTCTTTCAGATACGCGCCAAAAAATACCGGATAAGACTCTCCTGCCTGTTTTGCAGCCGCTTTTTCTTGCTTGTATGATTTTCTTTCATCCTTGACGGTGTTCTCAATCTCCTCATATTCCTCTGCGCTCAGCGATACCTCGTGTGCACAGGCCGCCTCGCAAAAGGTCAGCATGCGCGTCACTTCCTTCTCGGTAAGTCTCATGTAATAATCAAACACGCTCACTCTTCCGTCCTCGGTCAGCTGCGCGTATTCCTGTTCCTTGAGAGAATGCTCAAAGGATTGCAAGCCCATGGCGCGGGCGATCAGCTCCTCTTTGTCCGCTTGATCGGTGATATGCTCGTATTGCTTTTCTATTTCCAAATAATATTCGTCAAACGTGCGGGTAAAAAAATACCCCATCATGCCACTGTTGATCCGATAGTGCTCGGTCTTTACCACGATTTCGGAGCTCGTAAGCAGCCCGTTCCCCACACCGCCAAATGCAAAAGCAGCAAATAATGCACCAAGTGAGAGCGCACACGCACCAAGCAATATTACAAGAGCGAGCGCAGCACACACCCATATGCACAGCTTTTTCTTTTTTTCTTGCATACGCGCCTCCTTTGCATTGATTAAAACTATTTTATCATGCCACAGGTGAGATTGTCAAGCATGCCTTTGTAAATCTTAATTTTTATGAAGATTTGCCGCCCTCTCTTGACCGATGCACAGGCGAAACGTATAATGGAGTCAGAAATTTTTGCGAGGTCGGATTATGCAAAACTTACTGTATACGCTGCAAAACTTCTTTACGCACAAGGATTTTTTGGTGCGTGACAATTTGGTCGGTATGCTGTTCTCCCCTCTGCATCTCTGCCTGTCCGCACTCTTTTTAGCGCTCATCATTTTCCTGGCGGTCAAGCTGCGAAAATGCAATCACAAA
>JAFQUG010000338.1 GCA_017408625.1 Clostridia bacterium
TAATCTTACCCGCCACACCGCCCAGACCCTCCTGGATCAGCTGCTTGAGCGACCAACCTGCGCAATAGCCGGTCAGCATGGAAAGGTCGTGGATATGGATATCCGCGTTTCTGTGTGCGTTGCCGATCTCGTCGTCATAGATCTCGGACAGCCAGTAATTCGCGTAGATCGCGCCCGAGTTGGAAAGGAACAGACCGCCGACCGAGTAGGTCACGGTAGAGTTTTCCTTCACTCTCCAGTCGGTATTCTTGACGTACTTGTCCACGATCTCCTTATAATCCAGAATGGTGGACTTCATGTTACGCATCTTCTCTCTCTGTCTGCGGTAGAGAATGTATGCCTTAGCCACGTCACCGTAGCCGCCCTGGACCAGCACGTTTTCCACGCTGTCCTGAATATCTTCAACCGCGATCAGACCGTCCTTGATCTTGGGCTCGAAGTCTGCTGTGACCTTGAGTGCCAAGAAGTCGATCACGCTGGGATGGAACTGTCTTTCCTGTGCCTCGAACGCCATTTTGATCGCGTCCGAAATCTTACTCAAATTAAAATCTACAACTTTTCCGTCTCTTTTTAAAACCTTGTACATAGCTCTCTCCTTTTGTCAAATGTAGTAAATATTATCAAAAAAAAAAACAAAATACCGTAAAAGCACCGAAGGCGGTGCTTTTACAGTATACTATAAGTCGATTCATTTGTCAAGCCCTTTTGACACAATATTTTGATATTTTTTCAATTTTTAACACAATATATTGTGGTGACCGTTTCAAACGCCTCTGAGCTGTGCGTTTGGAATATATGCTTTGAGCACATTCAACAAATCAAGCATCTGGTTTTTGTCATATCCGCTCAAGGGTCCACGGATCAGATCTCCCGAGTCGATAAATCCCTGCAGGTAGTGCTTGTGCTCCCCTGCCAGCCACACGCCCATATCCTCAATATCCTCGGCCGAGTGCAGCTCGCGCACCACTGTGGTGCGGAACTCAAAGGGCACACAGGAAGCGCGCAAAAGCGCAATGCTGTGCTCAATGGGCGCAGTGTCAAATCCGGGCACACCCACCGTCTCGGCATATCTTTCGCGGCTGTTTTTGATATCCATGGCCACGTAGTCCAAAAGTCCCTTGTCAATCAAAGCGGCAAGGCGGTCGGGGTACGAGCCGTTGGTATCCAGCTTGACCGCAAAGCCAAGCTCGCGCACGCGCAGAATAAACTCCTCAAGACCGTGTTGGAGCAGCGGCTCACCGCCCGTGATCGCAACGCCGTCCAATATTCCCTGTCTCTTTTTAAGAAAGGCATAGATCTCCTCCTCAAAAAACGCGGGGTTTTCACCGGGGCGCAGCACAAGACTTGCATTGTGGCAGAAGGGGCATCGCATATTACAGCCCCCCGTGAACACGGTGCAGGCCATGTGGTCCGGGTAATCAAGCAGCGTCAGCTTCTGAAATCCTTGAATATTCATTCGGTCTTCTCCCTGTTGTTTACTTTTGATGAAATAATCTGTCCGTTATCCATGCGGAACACGCGATCTGCGCGCTCGGCTATGGATAAGTCGTGTGTGACCATGATCAGCGTCTGACCAAGCAGCTCCTTGGTCTCCAGTAAAAGCTCCAGCACCTCGTCGGCGTTTTCCCTGTCAAGGTTGCCGGTCGGCTCGTCCGCAAACACCACCAAGGGCAGATTGATCAGCGCACGCGCAATGGCCACGCGCTGCATCTGACCGCCCGAAAGCTCGCTTGGCAGATGGTGCAGTCGGTCTCCAAGACCCAGTGAGGCCACCAGCTTTTTGAGATTTTCCTCGTACGAGGTATCTTCTTTATTGCACATCAGTGTGGGTACCAAAATGTTCTCCAACGCCGTGAACTGCGGGATCAGATTGTGCGACTGAAACACCATGCCGATATGATTGCCGCGAAAGCGCGCCAGCTCGTCACCTGCCATGGCAGTGATCTCACGGCCGCGGATCATGACCTTGCCCGCACTGGGCTTATCCAATCCTGCCATCAGATGCAGCAGCGTGGATTTTCCCGAGCCGGACGAACCGATGATGGCAACGAATTCTCCCTCGTATACACGTAGATTGACACGGTTGACCGCGTTGACCACCTCGTCGTACTGCTTGTACTGACGCAACAGATCCACGACCTCTACAACGACTCTTCTGTCCTCCATCATCATTCCTCCCTCTTAACCTTTTGTGCCATCCTGCGCTTCCATACGAAATACGGTGCAAGACACGAAGCAAATCCGCAAGCCACGGACACTGCCGCGCAAAGCGCAAGCGCCCGGAAGGGCATATAATAATTGTAATCAATCGCCTGCACCATACCAAGACCGGGCAGCACGCGACTCATGGCAATATATAAAATGAAATTAAACGCATAGCTCATGCCGAGCGTAACAGCAAAGGCAACGCCCGAAAGCACCGCACCCGCCACGAGGTGCAGGCTGCGGATCTCTCGCCCAAAGCCGCCCATGGCACTGAGCATATAAAACTCCCCTTCTCTTCTGCGGTAAAACAGCATCTGTGAGAAAAACCAAACCAAGGGAGACACGATCAGAATAAAGACTGCTATGACGGCTGTGATCAGATGGTCGCGTCGTGCATCGGCAATCAGATTGTCAAAAAACATGCCCTCTCTGCGCCAATTCCAAGCAAAATCCTCGGCCAGCGTAGAGATCCCGCACTCCAGGTCATCCGCCGCGGCCAGCGACAGGTCATCCTCAAGATACACCGAGATAACGTCACGTGCGCCGTCCTTTCCTGTCAGTGCGCGATAGGACTCGGTCTGCATGCCCACGGTCAGATAGCTGTCCGCAGGGGCTTTGGTGATCACGGCGCACACCACGTATTCGCCCGAATGGCTGCCGGTTGTGCCGTAATGGAACGTAAAATTCTCAAGCTGCTGACGCAAGATCTGATCGCGTTTTGTAAACATACGCTTTTCCGTGATCTGTCCATCTGCATAAGAAGCGAAATATACCTTGTCTCCCACCGAGAAATCAAAACGCTGTGCCCCCAGAATGCTTTCGCTGATTATGATCGCGTGCGGATTTTCCAGCACGGCGTAGGGGTCTCCCTCAAAGGTATAGCGTCCCGATGCGATCGCGCCGTCGATCCATTCCCGATCCACAGCGGTATATTTATAGGAATTGGTAGCGATCTCATAGCCGTCACGCTCACCCTCGCTGAGCACACCGTATTCTCCGTGCGAAGGGGCATTCTCGGCTCCAACCAGCATGTGCGCAAGCAGCTCGTCTGCTCTTGCCTGCTCGTCTGCGGTCACGTATGCCACGCCGTCAAGCGCACGGATGGCCTCGCACAAGTACTGTGCGTCGTCGTTGATCGAATCTGCCTGACCGTGCGGATAGATCGGCTTGATCTCATTGCCCTCTTCATCCAAAAGGATCTCGTCGGGCATTTTTCCGTAAGCCAGGGTAAATTCTCCCACAGCCAAGTCCTGCTTGGTCCTGATCATATCGGCTACGTAAAGCCCCGAGATAAACAGCGAGGCAAACGCCACAGCCGAGCAGACCAGGCGCACGTAATACTTACGGAAACGCCACATGCCCGCAAGCTCATAATCGCGCGGAAAGCTTTTTCCCACAAGGCGGAACGAACGGCGCGGCGAGGATACAAGACCCGCATTGTCGCGTGCGGTGATCAGCGTCATGGGCGTTTTGAACGCCATGGCACGCACGGGCAACAGCACAGAGAGCAGCACTGTGGCCGCACTGAGCGCAAGCACTTTAAGGGTGGCTGCCCAATGGAAGGTAAACAGTACACCCAGCGGCAAATAGATTCCCAGCATGATCAGAGCTGCCAGGATCGCGGCCGGTATCAAGGTCAGTATCCCTATGGCTGCAAGCTCCCAGAAGGTCACGCGGAACAGCGTGCGAAAATCCGCGCCGCAGGTCATATAAATACCGTACTGGAACTGGTGATTTTCCACGCGGATGTTGTATAGCACGGTCAGTACCATAGCGCAAAGCGCAAGCATACAAAGGCAGATCAGCGCATATCTCCATACGCCGGGTGTGACGTATTCGGTCACGTAGGTATACAGCGGCGTCGTGGAATAGCTCCAGCTTTTGAGCATGCATCGGTCGCGGAACTTGGCTAAGCTGCGCTCGATATCCGCTCCCTTGAGCGTCACACGCGCCTCGCTGACTTCTCCCTTGTCTACGATCTCCACCTCATAAAAGGAATCGTCCAATGCATCCTGCGCGTTCACCATATTTCTGAACGTGGCGACCTGCGTGTCGGTCAGATCAAAGACGATGTGATAAAAATACGACTCCTTGACCGTATTTTCGGCAATTTTGTTGTTGGTGTCAAGCGAGAAGGTCAGCGACCAGAAAATACTTTCCACCACCAGAAGCGCAAGGAAAAAGCCCGCATATTCCCGCCAATTGAAGAGAACCGTGCGGAAGGCGTTTTTGACCGTTCGCTTGAAAATGCTCATGTACATTTCCTCAAATCATCAATAATAGCGTTGCACTGCGATGACTTTTCCCAGGATGTCTGCCTGTTTTACGATAATGGGCTGCATGAACTTGTTTTCGGGCTGCAGGCGGTAGTGCCCGTCCTCGCGGAAAAAGCGCTTGACAGTTGCGCTGTCCTCCACCATAGCCACTACAATCTCGCCGTTATCGGCATAAGAGCAGCGGTTGACGATGACCACGTCACCGTCCAAAATTCCCGCATCGATCATGCTCTGCCCCTGCACGCGCAGGGCGAACAAATTCTCCTTTTCATAGCCGCCGTGCGGCACGAACGGAACACTGCCCTCATAATTCTCCACGGCAAGAATGGGCTGCCCCGCAGTCACCTTACCAAGCAGCGGAACTCCGCTCTTTGCCGGTGCCTCGTCGCAAAGGCGCAAAGCGCGGCTCTTGCCCTCGTCCTTGACGATATAGCCAAGCATCTCCAGTCTGCCAAGATACATATGTACAGTCGAGGTGCTCTTATATCCAAGTGCCTCGCGGATATCGCGCACACTGGGTGCATACCCGCGCTCGCGGATGGTCTTGACAATATAATCGTAAACTCTTTGTTCTCTTTCGTTGAGCTTTGGCATCATAACAAACTCTCCGTTTCTCTGCATTTAATTCATTATAACATACATGCCCCGATTTTGCAAACATTTGTTCTTTTTTCGGAAACGGCATTTTTCACAATCTTTTCATGTTTCGTTTGTGATATTTTCATAGAATATTTTCACGATATGCTCTTGCAAAAGGTCGGAATTTGTACTATAATTATAGTGGGTGAAAATTGGGCTTCATCCGCTTTTGAACCGATAAAAATAATTTGAAATATAAAAGGAGAACCACCATGACCAACAACAAATACGTACTTGATTGGATCAACGAGATGGCCGAAATGACCCGTCCCGATAACATCGTCTGGATCGACGGCACCGAAGAGCAGGCTGAGGCACTTCGCGCAGAAGCATGCGCTACCGGTGAGATGATCAAGCTCAACCAGGATCTGCTGCCCGGCTGCTATTTGCACCGCACCGCTGTCAACGATGTTGCCCGCGTTGAGGCAAGAACCTTTATCTGCACCCCTACCAAGGAAGAGGCAGGTAACATCAACAACTGGATGGCACCCGAAGA
>JAFQUG010000339.1 GCA_017408625.1 Clostridia bacterium
CATCACCACCACGGGTGACTATCCGGGCTCTAACCGCTTTGAGATCCAGGGTACCAAGGGTCAGCTGATCTGCGACAGCCACCACGGCAAGGGACTGGAACTGATCGTATTGGGCGAGGATGAGCGCGAATTCTGCAAGACCAGCGAGGATGGCTTCGGTCGTCCCGTGAAGGCAGAGCACATTACCGAGGTAGAAACCGACGGCGAGAATCCCCAGCACCCTGCGATCCTTGCCAACTTCGCCGCATATATGCTCGGTAAAGAAGAGCTGTTCGTAGACGGCAAGGAAGGGCTCAAAGGCGTTATGCTTATGGATGCCATGCTCTACTCCGGCTTCATCGGCAAGGAGGTTTCCCTGCCCTTTGATGACGAGGCGTTCTACGTTGAGCACCAGAAGCGCGTTGCCACCGGTTGCATCAAGCAGGTGGAAAGCAAGATTCTTGACACCTCGGGCAGCTACGGCAGCAAATAAGTCAAGGAGAAATTATGAGATCAGCCATTATCGGTCTTGGCTGTATCAGCGGCCTGCACCGCTCCGCGATCACGCGGGCGGGCGGGAAGCTGGTCGCGGTCTGCGACTGCGATGCTGCCAAGCTGGAACCGTTCAAGGCAATCACCGACTGCGCCGTCTACACCGACTACACGGATATGCTGGCGAAAGAGCAGCTTGACGTGGTGCACATCTGTACACCGCATTATTTGCATACGGAGATGATCATTGCCGCGCTGCGTGCCGGCTGTCACGTCCTGTGCGAAAAGCCGCTTTGTATTCGGGAAGAGGATATTGACCGTATCCTTGCCGCCGAGGCAGAAAGCGGGCGCCAGCTTGCCGTTTGCCACCAGAACCGTTATAACGCCAGCACGCGCGAGGCACTGCGCGTTCTTTCGGGGGACAAGCCGCAGTCGGGCTTCGGCTGGGTGGTCTGGGACCGTGATGCTACCTACTACGAAAGCGGCGCATGGCGAGGAAGATGGGACACCGAGGGCGGCGGCGTGATGATCAATCAGGCGCTGCACACTCTTGATCTGATGCTGCTGTTTATGGGTGACCCCGATACCGTGCAGGCAACCTGCGAAAACAGACGTCTTGCGGGCAAAATTGAGGTAGAGGATACCGCATCCGCGCTTTTCCGCTATGCGGACGGCAGGATGTTCAACTTTTATGCCTCGAATGCCAATGCGACCGATTTCCCCGTAGAAGTGGTTCTGCGTACCGCCGATCAAAAGACCCTGACCCTGACCGGCACGACTCTCTCTCTCGACGGAGAGGCTGTTTCCTTTGAACACGCAAAGAGCGAGCGGGGAAAAAACGTCTGGGGCAACGGTCACGAAATGCTCATCTCAGATTTTTACACCTGCATTCGCGAAAACCGCCCTTTCTCTATCAATGGGCGCGAGGGTGCGCGCGTCGTACGTGCCATTCTCTCTATGTACAAGTCCAACAGTAAGGAAATTTCCTTAATTTAATACAAGGAGAAAACACCATGAAAATGACATTCCGCTGGTACGGAGAAGGCGACAGCATTCCGCTGTCCTATATCCGCCAGATCCCGAATATGTCCGGCGTGGTGACCGCCGTTTACCGTGTACCGGTAGGCGAGGTCTGGCCGCGTGAGGACATCGCACGCCTGAGAGAATTGTGCGACCAAAACGGGCTGGAAATGGAAGTGATCGAGAGTGTCCCCGTGCACGAGGACATTAAGCTCGGTCGCCCTACCCGTGACCGTTACA
>JAFQUG010000340.1 GCA_017408625.1 Clostridia bacterium
GCCTCGTGACCGGGGGTGTCCAGGAAGGTAATATCCTGATCGTTGATCTTGACTCTGTAAGCACCGATGTGCTGGGTAATACCGCCCGCCTCGCCTGCAGTGACGTTTGCATGGCGGATAGCATCCAGAATAGAGGTTTTACCGTGGTCAACGTGACCCATAACGCATACGACAGGTGCTCTGCTCTGCAGCATCTCATCGGTGTCCTCGGTCTGGTCAAACAGCTTTTCTTCAATGGTAACAACCACCTCGCGGGTGTACTCTGCGCCCAGCTCCTCGCAGACCATTGCTGCGGTATCATAGTCGATCAGCTGGTTGACGGTTGCCATAACGCCCAGACCCACCAGCTTCTTGATAACCTCACCCGCAGTTGCCTTGAGTCGGCTTGCAAGCTCGCCCACCGAAATCTCCTCGGGGATCTCCACGCGCACGATCTGCTTGACAACGGGCATCTGCTTCTTGCCGCCCTTCTGGTTCTTGCCCACGGGCTTGCCGGGCATCTGCTTCTTGCCACCGCGCTGGTTGCCCGAACGCAGGTCTCTGTCACTCTCGGTGACAAAGGTGTCCAGCTTTTCATCGTACTTGGAAAGATCGACCTCGGTGGTTCTTGTATCTACGACGCGCACAGCACCCTTCTTGTGCTGGCCGTCACCGCCCTTGGGGGTCTGGCCGCGCACGATGGCCTGTACCTGGAACTTTTCTCTGGGTGCGGAAGGTACGTAATCGTCCTTGTCTCCGCCGCCTCTTTGATTGAAATTATTATTGGGTCTTTGGTTGTTCGGGCGATTGTTGTCTCTGCCCTGTCCGCCAAATCCGCGATCCTGGCCCTGACCGAACGCGGGACGCTGTCCCTGACTGTCACGGTTGAAGCGATCGTTCTGACCCTGTGCGGGTCTTTGACCCTGCGCATCGCGGTTAAAGCGGTCATTCTGACCCTGTGCAGGTCTTTGACCCTGCGCATCACGGTTAAAGCGGTCGTTCTGACCTGCGGGTCTAGCGCCCTGGGCATCGCGGTTAAAGCGGTCGTTCTGACCCTGCTGCGCTGCAGGCGCTTGTCTGCGGTCGCCCTGTGCCTGTGCACCTCTGCGATCACGGTCGTCTCTTGCACCCTGTGCGGGACGGCGGTCGCCCTGTGCCTGTGCGCGCTTATCGGCTGCCGCCTTTGCCGCTGCTTCGATGGCTGCCGCTCTCTCGATAGCCGCCGCTCTTGCTGCCGCCTTTTGTGCTGCAGCTGCATCTGCCGCAGCCTTCTCTGCTGCTTCCTTCTCTGCCGCTTTCGCTGCTTCTGTTGCCTTAGCTGCTTCTGCTGCCTTAGCTGCTTCTGCCGCTTTCGCTGCTTCTGCCGCTTTCGCTGCTTCTGCCGCCTTAGCTGCTTCTGCCGCCTTAGCTGCTTCTGCTGCCTTTGCAGCTTCTGCTGCCTTTGCAGCATCCACCTCGGGCTTTTCCTTCTTGGGAATGCGGGAGGGAATATAGGTCACCCCATCTAAGTAATCGTCAATATTGTCTACCTGACGGGATTTTGTAAGTGCGTCAAAAAGAAGGTCGAATTCACCCGGATCAAGCACCTTTTGCGTTTTGATGTCCATGCCCTTTTCGGCACAGAGATCCACGATATCCTTGCTCTTCAGTCCAAGGTCCTTGGCCAGCTGTATTACTTTGAATTGCGGGTTTGTTGCCATATATCCTCAAATCCTCCTTAAATTACCCTTGAGGTCGTATACACCGTTGGCATATACGCATATTTGCCCTTATTTTTGGCTTGGCAGGTGTGCCCGGACAGCCCGCATCAGCTGTACGTCTGTCACAGCCACCGCGCCGATCGGCGCATCCTTGCCCACAGCGCTTGCCAGCTCCTCTGCCGTGTAAGACAGAAAGAATAGCGGTACGCTGTAAAAATTACATTTATCGTTGAGCTTCTTTCTTGTATTATCCGATACGTCGGATGCCGCCAGCACTGCCTGTACCGTCCGACTCTTGCGCAGCTCGGTGCAGATCAGCGGTACGCCGCAGATCAGCTTGCCCGCTCTTCTGCAAAGCCCGATGGCTCCAAGCAGGCGATCTTCGCCGCTCACGCGTCCGCCTCCGAGACAAGCTCCTGCCCGATCTTTTCAAGCACCTCGTCCGGGACGGCACATTCCAGCGCGCGTTCCAATCTCTTGCTCTTTTGTGCCTTGCGCAGACAAGAGATCTTTTGGCAAAGATACGCACCGCGGCCGTTTTTCTTGCCCGTGGTATCCGCAACCACCTCGCCCTCGGGCGTACGCACGATGCGGATCAGCTCGCGCTTGGGAAAATGCTCGTTGCAGCCCAGGCACTGACGCATGGGAATCTTTTTTGCCTTTTGTTCCATAATATACGGTTTATTCTGCCTTGATATCAATCTTCATACCGGTCAGTCTTGCGGCCAGACGCACGTTCTGACCCTCCTTACCAATGGCAAGGGAAAGCTGATCGGGATCGACCAATACTCTGCAAGCTCTCTCGCCGGTCATGACCACGTCCAGCACGTTTGCGGGAGCAAGTGCGGCTGCCACGTATTCCTCGGGCTGCTCGCTGTACTTGACGATGTCCACCTTCTCACCGCGCAGCTCGTCGACAATGCTGTCAATACGCATGCTGCGGTTACCGATGCACGCGCCCACGGGATCGACGTCGGGGTCTCTGGAGAAGACTGCGATCTTGGTTCTGGAGCCTGCCTCACGGGAAACGCCCTTGACAATGACCACTCCGTCCGCAATCTCGGGAACCTCAAGCTCGAACATTCTGCGCACAAGACCTGCATGGGAACGGGAAAGGGTCACGATGGGTCCTCTGGACTCCTTATTGACCTCCTGTACGAACACCTTGATCTTATCGCCGGGGTAGAAGCTCTCGCCGGGGATCTGCTCCTCTGCGCGAAGCACTGCTCTGCCGTCGTCGGTTGCCAGCAGCACGTTGCCGGTCTCGTAATCGACCTTATCAACGGTTGCGGTGATGATTTCTTCTCTCTTATTCTCGTAAGCCTCCTGCATCGCTCTGCGCTCACCCTCGCGAATGCCCTGGATGATCACAGACTTTGCAGCGGCTGCGCTGAGTCTGCGGAAGTTCTTGGGCTTGACCTCTGTTTCCACGATCTTACCCACGGTATATCTCTTGCTGATCGCCTTTGCATCTGCCAGAGAGATCTGAGTCAGGGGATCCTCGACCTCCTCGACTACCTCGTGCTGCTGGTAAACGCGCACGTCCTTCTTAACCTCGTCGATATGAATTCTGACGTTGGTACCGTTGCCGTATTCCTTCTTGAACGCGGACAAGAGCGCCGCCTCGATCTTTTCGATCATGTACTCCTTGGGGATTCCCTTTTCCTTCTCCAGAAGCTCCAGAGCAGCGAAAAATTCGTTATTCATTTTGTCGGTTCCTTCCTTTTCTCAATTTGCGCCGAAATCGTAAATGGTCTGCAGCTTGGCGATCTTGTCTGCGTCAAACTCCAGCACCTTGTCACCCTGCTCAAGCAGCACGTTGCCCTCCTCGGTCATTCCCAAGAGAATGCCGCGGTGCACCTTTGCGCCGTGCAGAGCGGAATAAAGTCTGATCTCTACCGTATCACCCAGACACATTTCCACGTGGTCGCGGTTTTTGAGCTCTCTCTCAATTCCGGGAGAGGAGACCTCTAAGATATACGCCTGCGTGATGGGATCCGCATCGTCCAGCACCGGGTCAATGGCGCGATGGAAACGCTCGCAATCATCAATGGTGATTCCTTCGGGGTGATCAATGGTGATGCGCAGATAGTAGTCCGCACCTTCCTTGACAAACTCCACGTCCCAGAGAATATATTCCAGCTCGTCGGCCGTGGGAAGCACAATCTCCCAAACTTTTTGCGCAATACTGCCCTGACGCTTTGCGCCTTGTGCTGTACTCATGCTTTGTATCCTTTCCGTGAAAACTTTTCAGATAATTCAAGATAAAATTTTTGGAGTGGATTTGCTCAACCCACTCCAACATGCTATCTTACCATTAGCATTATAACACAAGTTTTTGCCGTTTGCAATACCTTATGCAAATATTTTTTGAATTTTTTGAAAAAAATTTTCCGAAAACCTGTGCGCAGTCCATATATTTTTTGGAAAATTCTTGACAAATTCCCGTTTTTGTTCAGTTTCTTGTTTACAAACACAAAATTATATGTTATACTATTATAATGGTATGATTGTGCCCCTATGTATTTTTGCGGGCACGGAAAGGAGAAGACATGGACGCTTCCAATCCCACCACCCCCGAAATTCAGCGCAAGCCTATATCCGTCAAGGCACAAATATTTTGTACGGCAGTCTTTCTTGCCTGCCAGATCGCGCTTCCCGTACTCCTTTACTATATCAGTCGCATAGATCCCCAGACCGGTGTGGGAGCCAACATCCCCTCTGCCATCGCACTGGGCACGATGGCACTTTGCATCGCGTTCGTTCTGACTCTTTGCAAAAAACCGCTCTTCCTCTCCTGCTGCGTGCTGGGACTTTTCGCATCCTTTCTGGTCAGTCCCCGGTTCTGCGCCCTGTTTGCCGCGTTGCTTTGCGCAACCGTGGCAGGTGCTGCCCTGCTGGCCGATGCAAAGGGAGCGCGATACCTGCCCTTTATCATCACCGCTCCGGCCGCATTCGGCCTCTCCCTGCTTTTGACCAAAAGCCTGTTTCTCTCTCTGCTTGCATTGCTCCCTGCACTGGGCGCAATCGCACTTGCTGTCAGCTTCAGACGTAAAATATCCATCATCGTTTCTGTAGGCGCAGTGACAGGCACGCTGACCGTCGCCATTCTGCTGCTGATCCTGGCGGAGCTGCTGACCGCGGGCATGCCCTTCTCTGTGCAAGGACTGACCGACGCTGTCAAGGAGCTTCACACAGCGCTCTCCTCCATGTTCGCACAAACGCTGCAGCTGATGTCCGAGACCGAGGAGCTTGCAATCGCCGTGGAGCAAATGCTCGGAGGAACGCCGGACGCCCAAGCCATTGCCAAATTTTCCGACTCGGTCGCCTACGCCCTGTTGGGACTCCTACCCGGCAGCACCATCATGGTGCTCTGGCTCTTCTCCTTCGTGGCGCACCGTGGCTTTACCGCCATTCTGATCTCGGGCCAGCCCCGGGAGGTCTGCCCCGCACATCTGAGCCAATACGCACCGTCCATTCCCACCGCCGTGCTGATGCTGCTTTGCTACGGACTTCTGCTGATCACATCCATGATCCCCCGCGCTGAGGCGGTGACCTTTGTTGCGATCAACCTCTTGCTTGTGCTGATGCCCATCCTGGCGGTCAGCGGCATTGCGGGAATCGTGACCAACGTCAAACGCGCCCCTGTCAAGTGGCCGCTGATCCTGACTTACGTGATCGCATTCATGTTTTTAGGTCTTGCCATCGTACCCATGCTCTCCTTCTTCGGTGCATTCGGCGTGATCTTTCAGGCCATCACCAAGGCTCTTGAGAAAAAAATGAAGGACTTTAAGGGAGAATAAATCAACTTCCCGCATTTCCTTTCTTTGAATCGCTATTTCACGAAATCTATTCGAGCCGCCGCCCTGGCGGCATGGAGGTTAAGATGAAAAATCGTTCCGACAACCATAAAAACGGGCATTATACCGGGAAAAAGGACTCCCTGTATATGGATTTGCGCGTGCCGTTTGCGGTATGCGTTGCCACGGGCTTCGTTCTGATCAGCGCATGCGCCATCATCGGATATCTGAACCCCGCCGTCATCAGAATCGGTTGGTTCGGCTTCGGAGCTGCACTGATATTTACTCTGACCTGCGCCATCGTGTTCCTGATCTACCTGTTCCGTTATCTGCGCTTGCGCGAGGCCGTACAGGAGGCGGACAAGATCAACACCGACGTTTACGATATGTTCCGCTACGTCATTGACGTACCCTATGCAGTCATCGGACGCGACGGCGTAGTCAAGATCATCAACAGTGCATTGCAGGACGTGCTGGGCTATCATTCCCCCGTCTGCAATATCCGACTGAGCGAATTCTGCGCAGTGCCCATCGACATCGTTGCCGTTTCTGCACACGGCGCAAAATCCAGCGCACACGAATCCGATCTTTTGCCCGAGGGCCCCATCACACGTCTGGGCGACGGCAAAAGATACGAGCTGCAGAGCTATCCCATGATGATAGACGGCGAGGAATACTTCTTCACCGTATTCCGTGATGTCAACAGTCTTTTGGAGATCAAGGAAAAGGCTGACCGCGAGAACCCCGTGGTTGCCTACATTGCCATTGACAACCTGCAGGAGCTGACCCAGTTCGTACGTGCAAATTACCGCGAGACCTCGACCCGCATCGACCAGATCATGCTGGAATGGGTGGAGAGCCTGAACGGCATGATCCGCGAATACGACCGAGACAAATATCTGGCCATCTTCTCTGAAGAGATGCTGGAAAAATGCATTGCCGACCGCTTTGATATTCTCAACACGGTCATGGATGCCAAGGTTGGCGATAATACCTTCCCGCTGACAATTTCTATGGGCATTGCCGCCATCAAGGGAACCATGGAGGACAAGGACCGCGCCGCTTACGCTGCACTGGAGGTAGCTTTGTCTCGCGGCGGTAACCAGGTTGCGCTCCGCCGCGACGCGGGCGGAAGCCTGCAATACTTCGGCGGCACGCACAAGATCCTGGAGAGCAACTCTTCAATCAATTCCCGCGTCATTTCGGGCGTGCTGGCAACCAATATCCGCCAAGCAGGCAACGTGCTGATCATGGGTCACGCCAACCCCGACTTTGACTCGATCGGTGCTTGCGTGGGTGCGGCCAGATTCGTGATGAACGTGCTTGCTGCCAAGGCAGCCGAGCAAAAATCGGACACCTCCATTCTGCCCGAGGTCCATGTTGTCATAGACCGCAAATGCGAAAACTTCCGTACCTGCTACCAACACCTGGCGGATCTGGACGAATATAAGGAAATGTTCATTGACCGTGAGGCAGGCATGAACGCCGTGACCTCGGATACGCTTCTGATCATTGTGGACGCCAACAACCGCTTTATCTTTGAAGCACCCGATCTGCCGGGCAGTGTTTCCAACATCGCACTGATCGACCATCACAGATTGGTCAAGGAGCCCGACTTCCCCACCTTCGTCACCTATATCGAGCCCACCAAGTCCTCTGCCAGCGAAATGATCGCAGAGATCATGCAGCAGAGCGATTATGCGGACGGTATGCAAAAGGGCGAGGCAAATCTGCTGCTCTCCGGCATCATGCTCGATACGCATAACTTTACCCGTAACGCGGGCGCACAGACCTTTGAGATCACGCACTTTTTGTACTCCAAGGGCGCGCACACAAGCGTGGTACGCGAATTCTTCAACCAGGATCTTGAGGACATGCGCATCGCAAGCGCGTTTGACTCCAAGGCGCACATTTATCGCGACGTGGTAGCCATTACGCAGCTGGCAACCGAAAAGGAGCCCACCCCCGAGGACCGTGTGGCTGCAGCAAAAGCAGCAGACAGTTTGCTTACGCTCAAGGGCATTGAGGCCTCCTTTGCCTTGGTGCTCATGGGAGACACCGTAGTCATCTCCGGCCGCTCCAAGGGTGAGATCAACGTGCAGCTGATCCTTGAAAAGCTGCAGGGTGGCGGGCACTTTGACGTGGCAGGCGCACAGGTCAAAAATGCAACTCTGGACAGCGCGTACGATCTGCTGATCGGCGCGATCGACGAATATTTCGAATACGACTACAAAAACGAGGACGATAAATAATTCTAATTCCCTTATACAGGAGGTATATACACATGAAGGTTCTTCTTTTACAGGATGTCAAGGGTCAGGGCAAAAAGGATCAGATCATTGCCGTTTCGGACGGTTATGCACGTAACTTCCTCTTCCCCAAGAAGCTGGCAGTGATTGCGGACAATAAGGCCATGAACGAGGTTAAAAACAAAGAGGCTTCCAAGCAATACAAGATCGAAACCGAAAAGGCCGCTGCCAAGGAAATTGCGGAAAAGCTTGCAGGAACCGTAGTCAAGATCTCGGTCAACGCCGCTGCCGACGGCAGACTCTACGGCTCGATCACATCCAAGGATCTGGCTGAGGTGCTGGCAAAGCAGTACGGAATCACGGTTGACAAGCGCAAGATCGTCATGCCCGATCCCATCAAGGCTTACGGCACTTACAACTTTGACGTGCGCCTGTATCCTGAGATCGTAGGCAAGATCAAGGTCACAGTCGGTGCGTAAGACCGTAACATTCCCAAAAACCGCAAGGAGGTTTCTATGAGCGAGGAACTTGTACGCAAGCTGCCCTTCTCCCTGATTGCCGAGCAATCCCTGCTCGGCTCGATCCTGATCGACCCCAAGTCGCTCAACGAGATCGCCGACCTGATGACGGCCGACGACTTTTACCTGGATGAGCACCGCCAGATCTACCTGGCCTTTCAGGATCTCTTTACACAAAACAGTGAAATTGACATCGTCACCCTGATCGATACGCTGGTATATAAAGGGATTTACGATAAATCGGGCGGTCAGGACTACATCCGCACCCTGGCAGAGGTGGTTCCCAACGCGCTCAATATCAAGGACTACGCACGCATCGTCAAGGAAAAGAGCACGCTGCGCCGCCTGATCGAGGTGGCAAACGACATTTCCGAGGCAGCATATTCCGAGCAGGACTCGGTAGCGGGTATTCTTGAAAGCGCGCAAAACAGCATCTACGCCATCGCACAAGGCCGCGATACCAAAAATTTCAAGCACATCCGCGAGGTCATCGGTGACGTTTACGCGCACCTGCATGAGCTCAAGGAGAACAAGAACGCCTCGCAGGGCACGTCCACCGGATTCTCCGGCCTTGACCGCGTGCTGGCCGGCATGGGCAAATCCGACCTGATCTTGGTCGGTGCGCGTCCCGGTATGGGTAAGACGTCCTTCTGCTTGAATATCGCGACCAACGTGGCTTCTCAGACGGGCAAAAAGGTTGCCATCTTCTCGCTGGAAATGTCGGCGGATCAGCTTGTCAACCGCGTCATCTCAAGTGAAGCGCTGGTGGACAGCTATGCGCTGCGTAC